>NZ_JBHTVT010000014.1:0-123413 GCF_042792795.1 Isoptericola sp. NPDC056605
GGGCGCGGCGCGACGGTCGTGCACGAGCTCTGCTCGACACCGAACACCTCGGCCCGGCGGCTCGCCCACGCGCCTGGGACGCGACGTCAGCGACCCCCGACAGGGCTACCCCCCGGCCGCCGGCCGCGGGCCTCGACAGCGCCAACAAGTGGTGGCACAACCAGTAACACCAACAGTGGGATCAGCAGTTGGATCAGCAGTTGGATCAGCAGTCACACCCACCCCACCAAACCCACCCAAACCACCCCACTAGTACCCCAAGCAACAAACCACATACCCACCCCAGGTACCAACACCCATGTCCGAAAACCGCCAGCACAAAGCAGCGGAGGCCCCAGTGCCCCTAGGGAAGAAGAGGACTAGGAGGGACCCCGCTCTTGCTTTTCAAGTTCGGCTTCGATGTAGTCGTTGAATTCGTTTAGCGCAGCCATATATTGCTCACTCTCGTCGTCGAGCTCCGCTGACACTACCTCGTTTCGGAGGTATCTCCCCAACGCGTCCTTTACGGGGCCAATCGTGCGATGGGCCACAGTGCGTGGAAAGTCGCTGACATACCCAGTGTCGAAGAGGTGGTCCAGGTCAGGAAACAGACGTGGCAGAACGCGCACCTTCCCCCGCAACGGCGCGGGCAAGAATTCGGCGTCCCGCTCGATACGTCCGAGAATTGCAGCCGCGGCTGGCCGGTCCTCGGGCGGGAACAGCTGGTTCGACACCGTCGACGACCTGCGCCGAATGAGTTCCTCAAGCTCGATTACTGAATCGTACGCTTGCTCGGCCTTGCCGTCGGCGCGGGAGCGTACTTCTCGCATTCGCTCTTCCTTGAGGTTCGCCTCGCGATCTCTGAGCGCCCACATTCGTTGGAGCCCTGCACCCCCGAACGTGAGTGCACCGCCCGCCAGGACCCCGTACAGCCACGTCAGATCCGCCACGATTCGCAACATAGCCCTGTGCGGGGACCAGCCGCGCGTCGTATAAGCCGCGCGTTGATGCCCGGTGGGTAGCCAGGGCGTGGCTTTGCTACCGGCCGGCCACCCACCGGGGTGCTAGGGGTGCACTCGGGCGTCGTCCAGCTGCGCGTCGAGGCTGCGGGCCACGACGACGTCGTAGGCGTCGTAGCGGTCGGTGAAGCGGTAGCAGGCGGTCTGTCCGTGCTCGGTCTCTTCGAGCACGTAGGTGCCGGGGAGCACCCCGGCGACCATGTCGGGTCCGTCGGCGTAGATGTAGGTGGTGGTGAGTCCGTTGCGGTGTGCGCGCTCGTCCGGGTAGGCGTGCCGGGCTCGCTCGCGGAGCACGGTGATCATGGTCTCGTCGTTGATCGTCTCGACGTTGGCTCGTGCGAGCGCGGTCTCCGTCATGGTGCGTCGCGTCGTCGTGTCCATGGCTCTGCTCCCTCACGCGTGGTGTGGGCTTCGGGTGGCTGGTTGGGCCGCCGTGGTTGGTGTCTTCGACGGTACGGCGACGGCGCGGGCCGTTGGTAGGTGTTGTGGGCACCCCTGGCTTCAGAGGGTTTGCCCACGGCTTGTCAGGCGGGCAGGTGACGGGTCCAGTCGCGGGCGGCGTTCCACGCGATGTCGACGAAGGGCTCGCCGTAGCCGTAGTGGAAGTCCGACTTCCAGGTGCAGGAGCACACGGCGCGCCAGTAAGCAGGTCGGCCGTTCCCGTCGGCGTGGAGCTCACGCCACGCGACGTGCCGCGCGCCTTCGGCATCGACGTGCACGCCGATCGATCCGCCGGCACGGAGCCCCTCGTTCCACGGGAGCCGGGCGGCGGCCATGAGGTCACCAGGCATCGGGTCGGCGAAGTCGTCGAGACGCGCGCGGTACTCCCCCGGAACGAGCGCGACGCCTGCCCCGCCGGCGGTGCCCGCCCATGCGGGCGGGTCGAGCGCAGGGATGGGCGAGTCGGGGTCGTCCACGACGATTGGTGTCCGCGCGGACATTTCCATGCCGGGGTGCGGGTGGTCGGCGCCGGTCAGGAGCCGTGTCGTGGTGTCGGGCCGCACGCGCAGGATCAGGTCGGTGGCGTCCATGCTCAGGCCTCCGTCCGCACGACGACGGCCTGCCAGAACCCGTCCTCGGCCTGCCGGTAGTCGCCGGTGCGGGTGAAGCCACGGCGGGCGAGCACCTGGTCGGCAGCGGCGAACACGTCGGGCGTGTAGCAGCCGCAGTCGACGAATCCGAGGCTGCTGCCCGACCCGGGTCCGGCGACGTCCTCGGCGTAGTCGACCACGCCCAGGGTCAGCCGGGTACGACGGGTGAGGTTGAGGTCGAGGCCGGTAGTCAGGTGGTGCCCGGTGCTGGTCTTGGCGCAGCGGGCGGTGAAGTCGATCTGCAGCGTGCCGACGGGAAGGTCCATGGGATGCCTCGCAGTTTTCAAGGCGGCTGGTCAGGCCACCGGGTGGTTGGTGCTCATGACACTACCGGCTACCGCCGACGCCGGCGGCCCGATCGGCCCCGGATCAGGGGGCATGGGGTGCCCCTGATCCGGAGGGCGACAGACCGGCCCCGCCCGTGCCGCGAGCGCCGCGGCGGCGAGCGGGGCGGGAGTGGTCAGGCCGGGGGTTCCGGGGTGCCGGTGGGGGTCTGGTTGGTGTCCAGCTCGGCGAGGATCTGCAGGGCCATGGTGCGCACGCGCTCGGCGGTGGAGCGCACGACCTCGGCGGGGTCGGTGCTGGTGCTTGCGGCCCATCCGGCGACGTAGGGGACGGTGTAGCCGGTGGTGTCGAGGTCGTGCGCGGCGCCGACCATGAGGGCGACGGACTCGGCTTCGACCTCGGCGATCCCGCGGTGGCGGGGAGCGTCGGTGAGGGTGCCGTCGACGTCGTCGCGGGTGGCTCCCTGCAGCACGTGGGCGAGCTCGTGGGTGAGGGTCTTCACCCGGGCGGCGTCGTCCATGTCGGCGCGCACGTGCACGGTCTTGTGCGCGTAGTTGGTGACGCCGTTGGCGCCGTGGAGCTCGGCAGCGCTGGTGGCGTCGTGGAGGGTGTAGCCGTGCGCGGCGATCTGGGCGGCGAGGCCGTCCCAGAGCCCGGCGGGGGCTTCGCCCTGCAGGAGCTGGGGGCGGGGGTGCTCGGGCAGCGGGGCGCCCTCGGTGGCGGAGACGTCCCAGACATAGGCCACGCGGGTGCCGATCATCCGCGAGCGCACCGTCTCCCCCGGGGCGGGCTTGGCGCCCTTGGCCAGGCGGTACCAGGACGCGTGGTCCTTCGGGTTCGCGCTGGCGAATCGTGCGGTGACGGGCGCGAGGATCTGGTACCCGCGCATGCCCTTGATCACGTGCCGGCCGAGGGCCTTCCACTGCTGGAACCCGGCGACGTAGGTCGGTTCGGGCTCGGTGGTCATGCCCGCCTCGTACGCGGCGGCGTGCTGCATCCAGATCAGCAGCGTGTTGTTGAAGGAGCGGCTGCGGAACCGGGCCGCGAACCGCATCGCTCGGGCCCAGTCCTCGCCGGTCACGAGGGCGCTCACGGCCTCGTCGAGCCGCTCGCGCACCTCGGCGAGGCGGGCCTCTCGCTCGGCTGCCTTGGCGGTCGTCGTCGAGTCCTGGGCGCGGGTACGGGTAGCAGTCGTCATGACCCCTCCTCGGGGCTTCAAGGTGGCTGGTCAGGCCACCGGGTGGTTGGTCTTCGGGTCGAGCGTTGGCGGCGGCTGCCGCCGAAGGGCCTCAGAGGGCCGCGGCGTCGTCCAGCACGACGCGGATCACCTGGGTGTCGGAGGTCATCCACACCTGCGGGTGGTCGCGGTAGTAGATCCGGACGTAGACGCCACCGCCGCTGTGGCGCAGGACGGTGCCGTGCTCGGGGACGGCGCCGCGCGGGATGGTGAAGTGAGTGCCGCGCGGGAGGGTGTCGAGGCGGCATGTGCGGGTAGCGGTCGTGGTGGTCATGACCCCTCCGAGGGGCTTCGAGGTGGCTGGTCAGGCCACCGGGTGGTTGGTGCTCATGACGCTACACGTCGACACCGACGTGCGAGTGCCCGCAGCCCCCTGGACGGGCGGCATGGGGTGCTCGTCCAGGTTGAGTGCTGCCTCGAGCTCGAGGCGCCCCGCCGGACCGCTGGCCGGCGGGGCGCGAGTGCGTCCTACGGGTGTTCGTCGATGCGGGCGATGGCCTCGCCGTCGGCGGCGCCGTACGCCGCGCACACGGAGCAGGCGCGCATGTGCTTGCCGGGTCCATAGGCGTCGAGTCGGTAGAACGCTGCGGGCAGGCCGCACTCGATGCAGCGGCCATGCTGGGTGCCCCACTGGAAGACGACGACCTCGGCGGGTCCGGGGATGGTGGGCTCGTGCAGCACCTCAGCCCTCCGCCTGGTCGCGCAGGAACTGCTGGTACTCCATGTCCTGGTGGTCGGGGTGCCCGGCGTCGGGGTCGGCGGTGTCGTCGATGGCCCGGCCGTCGGCGGTGATGTCGGTCCAGGTGCGTTCGGTGACCGCGTAGTCGACGGACCGCGCGGTGCCCTCGAGGTAGGCGTCCTTCGCCTCCTCGAGGGTGGCGCGGGTCGTGATGACGGTGTGCTGGGTGGTCTCGGTGACGGTGAACTGGTACTCGGGCACGGGCCGCTCCTCTGCTCGTGACGTGGGCTCAGCGGACGCCGGGCGGGAGCAGGTCCTCCGCCAGCATGGCTTCGCGGGCCGCTTCGACGGGCGAGCTGCCGGTGTCGTGCTCGGTGCGCCAGTCGAAGTCGGCCAGGTCGTCGTGCGTGACGCCGTACCGGCGCCGCAGGTGGAGGTCCACCAGGTACATGAACGCGCCGAACGCCTCGCCGAACCGGGCACCGTAGGACGCCAGCCGGCCCTCTCGCACGTCGCGCAGCAGCTCCGCGCGCTTCGCCGAGTCCACGTGCCTGTACAGCCACAGCTCTGCCATGGGAAACACCTCGAGCTCTCATCGCAGCGGGTGGTCAGCCCGCCTGGGTTGGTGCTCCCCACGCTACCGGCGTCCACCGACGTCGGGAGGGTCCTAGGTCCCGGGGGCGGGCGGCATGGGGTGCCCGCCCCCGAGGGCCGCTGCGAGCCCCTTGGTGGGGCATCGCAGCGGCCTCAGGGTGGGGTGGGTCAATCGGCGGTGCCGTCGAGCCAGTCGCGGTCCTCGCGCCCCTCGACGTACTTCCCGCCGGGCGGGTCCGAGAACGCGGCCTCGACCAGGGCTCGCATGCGCGGGGAGGCCGCGGCGAGCTCGGCGTCCCGGTGCTCGACCCAGCCGTACCACTCATGGCCCGCGCCCGTATCGACCACGCACTCGGACACCAGGAGTCCCGGCACAGGGACGCCGAAGGCCCCGACGTCGGTGTATGTGCCGCCGTCCGGGTCACGCACGATGACGAGTTCGATCGGGCTGATGGGCTCGGCAGCCAGGACACGGTCGATGTCGAGCATGTAGCGGATGCTGCGCTCGTGCCAGAGCCCGTCGACGACGCCGCACAGCGGGTTGGTACCGATCGTCTCGACGCGCAGGTGCGTGGCCATCCGCTCGGCCGCCGCCGAGAAGGCAATCGGCTCGACGCGCCCGTGCCCGCGGTCCCAGCCGATCACCTCCAGCCACGGCCCGTCGCCGTGCACGCGGTCCAGGAGCACCCTGGCGGCATCGGGGTGGGCGTCGCGGGCGGCTCGCGCGATGACGCGGGCCGCGGTGTGCATGGCGGTGCGGATCGAGGCGTACATGATGTCCGCGAGCGCCGTGGCGTGGTCGATCTGCTTGATGGTCTCGTCGATGTTGGTGGTCACGGTTGGTCCTCCGTGCGTGCGTGATTCGGGGCGGCTGGTCAGGCTGCCGGGGTGGTGGTGTGAAGCCGGGCAGAGGTCAGAGGCGGATGGGCACCATTCGGGCTGCCTCGTCGAGGATCGGGGGGTAGGCGTCGATCTCTGCTGCCTCGTCGATCGTCAGCAGGTAGGTGCCGCGTCGGGCGTCGAGGGCGCACAGTGCCTTGGTCGAGACGGCGCCGTAGCCGCCCTGGAGGCCGATGTGCTCGGTGTAGAGGTGGATGGCGGCTTCGTGCACGTCCTCGTCGATCTGCGGGTCGAAGTCGGCCAGTTCGCCCGTGGCGTCGGCCCACGCCGTCGCGGCCAGCCAGTCGCCCTGGTCGGACGCCTCGAGGTGCACGTGCGTGGCGGTGGGGTGTGCCCCGCGGACGGCGACGGCGATGAGCGACGCCGCGGTGCGCATCTCGGCGATCGTGGCCCAGCGGACGAGGCTCGACAGGAGTTCGACTCTCGCGGACTGCAGCGTGAGTTCGGGGGTCGTGTACATGGGTCCCTCCAGCGGGCGGGGTGTCGAGGCGGCTGGTCAGGCCACCGTGTGGTTGGTGTCCCCGACGTTACCGCTGGCCATCCACGAAATCAGCCTGGTCTCCGCGACGCGGTCGCTGGGACAGCGGGCATGGGGTCCCGCTGTCCCAGCGGAGGATGTGAGACCGAGCGAGAGTTGCGAGCGGCCGCTCTGCTCGGATCTCGAACCGAGGCTCCGGGCCAGCCCCCATCGAGCCCGGTGACGAGGCCAACGCAATGCGGCCACGTGTCAGGTTCACCCGGCCGCTCAGGCGCCGGCGGCGGCGGCGGCCCGTACCTTGACCACCGTGGAGGAACCTGTGACCGTCAACCCCGCTCGGCCCGCCGGCCGCTCGCCCGTGCTCCCGCTCGTCTCAGCCGCGGTCGGGGGTCTCCTCGTGGGCGGCGTCGTGGCCGCGGCCGCGACGTATTCGCTCACCGCGGCGGCCGACGACCAGCCGGAGCCCACGGCCGCGGTGACGTCCCTGGACCAGGTGCCCGCGACGCTGCAGGTCGAGGCGTCGTGCGACGGCGGCGGGGCCATCTGGGACCAGACCACCATGGTGACCCCCGAGGCCATCACCATCGCCGTTGGCTCCGACGCGACCGACACCTACTCGCAGGACGCCTACTCGGTGGCCCGGTGCGTCGCGATCGACACCGGCCTGACGCCCCCGGGCGACACCAGCGAGCTCGACAACGCGCTCACCGAGTGGCAGGACAACCCCGGAGACGTCACCCGCACCTGGAACGGCTGGACCCTGACGATCAGGTCCGGCGAAGACGGCGGCTCCGTGGTCGAGTTCACCGCCGGCTCATGACGAAGCAGCTCCCCGAGCACGGGGCCTGGAAGCCGAAGCCGTCCTCGGAGGACTGGACCGTCGGCCCGCAGGCGCGCCGCCCGACGCCGCCGGCCACTGTCAGCGGGTACCTCGAGCACTACGACCGCACCGGCGAGTACCCACCCGGCGCGGACGACCCGCGGAACGCGTCGATACGCGCGGCCGCCGACGCGCTGCTCGCCGCGCGTGCGCCGGCGGCCGACGCTGTCGAGCCTGCACCCGTCGACACCGCCAGCGACGGCGCATCTAAAGGATGGCGCATCGTCGCAGGCGTGGCCGCGGTGCTGGCCGTGCTGTGGTGGCTCAACCAGGGCGACGAGGATGGGGGCCGTTCCACCTGGCCGGACGAGCCGCAGTGCTCGCTCTCCCAGCCGCAGAACTGCTGAGCAGTCCCCCGCGTGGCATGGCGTGAAGCAGCGACGACGCCCGTACCTTGACGACCGAAGGAACCCCATGACCATCGCACGATCGTTCGCGGCGACCACTGCGGCCGTCCTGGTGCTCGCCCTCACGGCGTGCAGCGAGCCAGCCGAGGCGCCGGCCGAAGCATCGCCCGCGGTCGAGCTGACATGCGGCGACGCCCCGCCCACCTGGATCGACCGCACCGAAGCGCCGGACTTCACGGCGACCTGGGAGACGCACGAGGACTGCGCCGTCTCCGGATGGCGCGATGGCGACCGCACCAACCTCGAGAACGACGTCATGACAACGCTCGGGGCCAACGTTGTCGGGCAGGTCGTTCCCGACGAGGAAGCGTTGACGCCCATCTACGAGCTGTGCGCCACCGCGGCCCGCGTGCCCCCAAACCCGCCTGCGAACGACCTCGACGCCACGCAGCGCCTCGAGCTGCGTGATCAGATCATCGCCATGCTCACCCTCTGCTCCGACCACCCCCACGCCGTGACCTACACGCAGCAGATGACGGACCTCGGGGACTTCTCGTGACCATGAGCGAGGAGGAGCGCGCCGCTTTCCGCGCTGCCGCCGCGACCACGATCCGGGTCGAGGCGGCACGAGCCTCGATCACGCAGAGCGTGCTCGCCGAGCGCGCCGGTGTGTCGACGGGCGCCATCTCGTACTACTGGCACGGAACTCGGGAGCCGCGCCTGTCGGACGCGGCGGGGATAGCCGAGGCGTTGGGCCTGGACATGGTCGAGTTCACACGCCTGATCGTTGTCGAGCTCGCGCGCGGCCAGGAGCCGACCGCCGGGTGAAGATGCAGGGCGGCTCGCACGCGCCGTCGCGGAATATCGCGGCACGATCGGCGCATGTCCACCTAGGAGTATCTGCCCGTCGTGGTCATGAGGCGTCACACGTACTCGCGAAGGCGAGGTAGGACGGCCGCGAGCTCTTCGAAGAGGTCGGGCCAGCCGCGGCGGAGCCATGTGATGCGTCCTTCGGTGAGGTGGGAGCCGTCGAGCATCGTGGACACCCGTAGGGCGTGCTCGGGGGCTCCGAGGCGCTGCAGCTTGGCGTAGACGGGGCTGGCCGGCAGCTTCTGGCGGGCGATGTACGTCCAGACCTCTTCGGTGGACCAGTCCCAGGCGGGGCCGTAGGCGACGGTGCCGTCGTTGCGGGCGATCCGGCCGCCGTGGTGCGCGCGGCGCTCCTGGGGGCTGCTGCAGGGGCGTGGGCATGTGCAGGGGTGGCGGCGCAGGGCGTTGGTGTACGCCGCGGCGCGGCCGCGGGCTTCGGCCGCTCGCACGCCCCAGATCTCGCCGGGCCCGTGGGCACGGTGCGCAGCGGCGGCAGGTTCGGTGATCAGGACGGTGTGCATGTCCGGCACGGCCTGATCGGGGGCGGTGTGGTCCCACCCGCCGGCGCTGGCCATGAGCTCGAGGGCTCCGGCGCTGGGCGCCATGACGTGCAGGTTGAGGTCCCATGCCTCGGCGAGGTCCGCGAGGTAGGTGTACGTCTCGGGGTACTCCAGCCCCGAGTCGAAGAACACGACCGGGACGTCGGGGACAGCCTGGTGGGCGAGGTGGAGGGCGACGAGGGAGTCCTTGCCGCCGGAGAACGCGACGTAGCCCTCGTGGGCGTCCAGGTGGGTGCAGATGCGGTCGCGCACCATCGGCAGGTCGCGGGTGGTGGAGCGCAGGGCGCGCAACGCCTGCACGTTGAGGCCGGGGTTCGCGGTGGTCATGACAGAAGGGCCGGTAGGTGGAGCTCGTGCTGCCGTGCGGGGTGCATGTAGGGCGGGCGGATGCCGGCGCGCCCGACGCTGGTGTCGGGCGCGCCGACGAGCTGGCGCCGACAGTGGTCTGGGGTGGGGCGTCCAAGCGTGCCGTCGGGGTGCAGGTGCGCGGCGGTCAGCACGTCGAGGTCGGGTGCCGGCTCGATGTCCCAGCGCAGCACGTGGCCTTCGCCGCTGGTGCGCTTCTTGCCGATGCTGCGCACGTCGGAGAGTAGGTCTGCCACGGCGCCGGGATCTCCGACCGCGTGCCAGGTGAGCGTGCCGCACGCGGTCACCAGCAGCGGCATGCGGCGGGCGCGGTAGCGACCCTGGCGCCCAGAGATGACCTTCGGCAGCGATGAGGCCACCTGCTCGAGCTCGCGCTCGTCGACGCGTCCGGTCCAGGTGTGCACGTCGGGACGGTCGGCCACTCGGTCAGGGTGCGCGCAGGTCGCAGCCCAGTGCCATGGGCCGTCCTCCGGCCCGCACCGCGCGAGCGGCAGGTCGAGGTCCGGCGGGGCGTCATTCTCAAGGGCGCGCGTGTACTCGCGTCCCGCGGCGCGCACCTCCGCCTTCTGGCGCTCCCACAGCTGAGAGGCCAGCAGGCCGTCGAGCGCGATCCCCCACGGGGCTGCCTGACCGACGCCGGCGGCCAGGTGAGCCTGCACCCGCATCGGGGCGAACTTGCCGCTCATCGTGCTCCACCCATCCGGTCGCAGCGCCCGCACACCGCAAGGTACGGACCGAGCCCCTCCTCCGTGTGCGTACTGGCCGCGAGCGACGGGGTGGCTTGGTCTCCGCCGCTGGCGGGGTAGCGGCGCAGGGCGGGGCGTGTGGTGCAGAAGTCGCAGGGTTCGAGCGTGGTCGGGGCGCAGTCGTCGCAGCGCTGCATGGTTCCGGCGTAGGGGCCGACGGGCAGCGTGAGCCCGCAGGCGCAGGTTGCTGGTTCGCGTGGCGTGGTCGTGGGTGGGGTGGTCATGCGTCCACGTACTCCGTTTCTGCCATGAGGCGGAGGACGTCGTCGCGGTCGTTGCGGCGTGCGACGGCGCCGATGCTGTCGGCTGAGCTGTACCCGGCGCGGTGTGCTGCGCGGTCAGGGGCCTCGCCTCCACGCACCAAGAAGGCGAACTCGTCGAGGTGGTCGTGGGCCGTCTCGGGATGGGCGCTCGGCGTCTCGGGGCCCGCGCTGGGGTCGTCGATCGTGTCGTCGTCCCAGGCGGCGGGTACGACCCATCCACGCTCAGCGGCGAGCGCCGCGGCGCGCCGTGAGGGCCCTCGCGTGTTACTGAGGGTGGTGTAGAGCAGGCAGATCGCGTCATAGGTCTCGCGGGTCACGTGGGGGCTGCGCGGGCTGACGATCTTCTCGGGCTGCTGGAGGTAGCCGGCCGATCTGAGGACTTGCTCCATGTGGGCGTAGGTCCAGCCGAGGGCTTGGAGGGCGTGGATGCGGCGCACCGTGCCGTCTCTGGGCACGAGCGGCTCGGGGCGGTCGCGGGCGACTTGCTCGGGGGTGACGGCCAGGAGTCGGTCGGCGACGTCGCGCTTGAGGGTGGTTCGCCCTCGCAGCAGATGGGTGAGGGTCGCGCGGCACACACCAGCCGCGTAGGCGATGGATGCGGCCGTCAGGTCGTGGTCGAGAAGGGTGCGCACGTGCGCACGCACGGGGCCTGCGGGGACGGTGCGCTTGCGACCGCAGGCGACGTCGTATCGGTACTGCTTCTCCCAGGCGCTGGTTCCGTACGAGGCGCGCCGTGCGTTCGTCGAGGGCGCGGTGGTCGGCGTGGTCATGACAGCTCCTTGAGCGCCCGCAGGATGTCGAGGCGGTGCTCGTGGACGTGGGCGCGCCAATCCGGGAGGTCGGCGGGGACGTCGCCGGTGGGCGTGAGGTCCACGTGGACCTGGCCGTGGCCGATGGCGATGCGGCCGCCAAGTCGCCCGGAGGTGGCGAAGGTGTCGATGACGTCGGTGGTGAACGCGAGCTCGAGGGGGCTGGGGCGGCGCAGTCTGAGCCAGGTGGAGAACTGGGTCCCGGCGGGGAACGTCTCGATGTGGAACAGCATCTGGTTGCTGCCGCTGGTGACGTGCGGGGTTCCGTCTTCGTCGATGGTGTGGGTGGCGTCGCTGGTCGCCACGGGGGCGAAGTCGTGGTCGTCGCTGTCGTCCTGTCGGGTGTAGGCCTCGAGCTGGACGACGTTGTGGGCGGTCATCTTCGTGGGGACGCCGGTGATCCGGGTGGTCTCGGCCAGGTGCGGGACGACCTTGCCGACGTCGAGCGCGCCGCCGATGATCGTCCCGCCCGCTGCCGCGCCGAAGACACCCAGCTGAGGGACGAGGTCGCGGACGTGCTGCAGCCGGCTCCCGGACAGGGGCTCGGTGCTGCTCTTGGCCAGCGCGCCGCCGCCGCGCAGGGCGTGTGCCGCGGGTGCGGGCAGCTGGCCCTCGTAGTCGACGGCGTCGCGCAGCAGTTCTTCGCCGATGCGCCGCAGTCGTCCACGCAGGGTGTTGCCGGAGATGACGGGGACGTACACCAGCTGGCCGGCGTCGGTCATGACGCGCTCGCGGCGCAGGAGGGTGATGGTGCCGCGGGTGTCGCCTCCGTGGGCGATGGAGCTTGCCGCGGTCAGGGTGCCGTTCCAGGTGATCGTCATCGGGTCTCTCCGGCGGTGGCGGGGGTGTGTGCGGCGCGGCGGGCTTCGGCGACGATGCGGGTGCGCAGGAGGAGCGCTTCGGTTTCGAACCGCAGGACCTCGAGCACTGGGAGTGGGTCGGCGCGCAGGAGCTGCTCGAGCTCGGCGCGTTCGGCGGGCCGGGCGGGGGCGGATCCGAGGTCGTCGGCGACCTCGCGCCACCAGCGGCGCAGGTTCGGCGCCCGGTAGGTCGCGCAGATCACGCGGTCGGGCAGCAGCGAGGCCCAGTAGGTCTTGCGGTAGCGGGCGACCCAGCTGCTGTTCCACTCGATGCCGTAGTGCACGTGCAGCAAGAGGCGTTCTGCTGTTCCTTCGGGGCCGTCCAGCGGCGGCATGTACTCCGCCGCGGCGGCGAGCCAGCGGTCGGTCGGGGTCTGCTCGTTCGTCACTGGAGCACCCCGTAGGCAGGCAGGGCCATGTAGTACGGGGCCACCTCGAAGCAGAGCCCGCACGCAGCGTCGGCGGGGTGGACACCGGGTGCCTGGCCGCGCGTGGTCTGCCCGCAGAGGGTGGAGGGGGGCAGGGTGTCCGGGCTGGCGCCGACCAGCGCGGGGCTGACCGCGACGAGGTGGGTGATGGCGTCTCCCGTCGAGGTCACGGCGGCGAATGGGATGGTCAACGGTCCTCCTTGGTCGAGGGGGTGGTGGCGTGCAGGGCGAGGGGCAGCCACGGGCTATCGGCGTCGCGCCAGGGGGCCAGGCGGTCCCAGTCAGCAAGGACGTCCGCCCACTGGTCGCGGGGCTGGCGGGCGAGCACGGTGAACGGCGGCGCGGGCTCGGTGAGCATCCGGGAGCCGAACCCGCGGGTGCGCAGACGCGTGACGACGGTGAGCAGCCGGGCGTCGGCGCGTCCCCACGGGAAGCAGGCGTTGTCGGTGGTCACCCGCCCCCAGCGAGCGCCGGGCACCAGATGCTTGCGCCCGGGACGCAGCGGCACGACGAGGGCCTCATCGGGGCCGACCGCGCCGGCCGCGAGGATCACGGCGAGCCGGGCGCGGCTCAGCACCGTGGCGGTTGCGGGCTCGCGGGTCACATGGTGGGGGTAGGAGCGCAGCGCGGGCGTGCTGTACGCCCAGGCGCACCGGTCGCACAGGAACCGTCCGCGGGGGTCGGCCCAGTCGTCGTAGCCGGTGAAGCTCTTCGAGACCGCTGATGTCGCTGGCTGCCCAGCGCCCTGGGTGGCGCATCGGGCGCAGCGGCCGTGATTGCCGGGCTCGGTGCTGCTGTGCGTCTGGCTGGCCCACATCGCGGTCAGTACGTCCATGGCGGGCCTCCCCTCGCACAGGTCAGTGGTCTGTGTCTGTCACCAGGGGGAAGGTGCGCGCGGGGTGCGTTCTGTGACAGCGGCCCCGCAGGTTGGTCGGGCGTCGTGGGGCCGGGGCAGACGAGAGGCGGCCCTCCCCCGCGTCCTGGAGGAGGGCCGCCGTCGAAAGGGGCGTGGGTGGGTGGTGATCAGGCGGCGACCTCCTGCACGCCCTCGAGGCGCTGCTGGGCGATGGTGAGCTCGGCGACGGTGACGTTCTCGCGTCGCAGGCGACCCTCGGTGTGGCGGTCACCGTCGCTGATCTGGCGGATGTCGTTCCAGTCCATTTCTGCCTCCGGGTGTGATGTGTGGTGCGATATCTCCCAACGTATTCATCACCCGTGAGGGCCTCCAGGCATTGTGGGCACCCCTGGCATGGTTCTTTATTGGTGCAGCGAAAGGCCCCCGTTGCGCCCCCACTAAGGGGTTGCAACGGGGGCCCTTGCTGGGCCGTGCAGAGCGTCTAGTTGAATTCCCGAGCCGGGCCTATTCCTCGTCCTTGGCTAGCAGCTGCTCCGTGTAGTCGTACTCATCGGGGTCGAGCTTGACCTCGCGCAGCGCTGCCCAGAGCTCGTCGTCTGCCGGCGTTCCGGGGCTCCCTTCGCGGACGGTGGCGCGGTGTCGGGCGATGGCCGTCACAAGGACGTTTACGACGTACCGTGCCCGGGGTTGGAAGTCGCCGGCCTTTCCGGCCCAGTCCAGGTACTGGGGCGCGGAGCCGCCGCGGTCGATGCGGGCCCAGGACTGTTGGCACAACTCGATGAACTTCGCTGCGCGCTTCTTCTGCGCCTCCGGTACTTCGTCACGCTCGAGGGCGTCCTGGGTGGCGTTGAGGAATTCCTCGAGGATGTCGTAGGCGCGGTCGGCGAGCTTGTCGTCGGCACGGACGGCGAGCCAGAGCTTGTCCCACGCGTCGCGCCCAGCTTTCGACTGGTCTCGGGGCACGAGGTGGGACCGCAGCAGCTCGGCGAGGTCGACGTCGCTCAGCGCGAGCAGGGCGGCTGGCGTGGGGTCCTTGGGGACCGCGACAGGCGTGCGGACTCGGGTCCAGGGGGCGTCGATCGGGGGCACTGGGGTCGCTTCTCCTCGAGCTGTGAGCCGGCGGGTCGGCCGGGTACGCGGCGGTGGGTATGAGTCTCCCGCATCGGTTGTGGCGTCGCGCCGTTCACGCGGCCGCAGCGCGGCGGGCGCGCTCGGCTGCACGCCGCTTGGTGTTCGCGCTGCGGCACTCCATGCAGCGGCAGTTCTTGCGGTACTGGGAGATCCCGCCCTTGCCGGGCTCGTGGAGGGCGCCGTCGGTGTTGCGGGCCATGCGCTGCAGCCAGTCCGCGGTGTCGATGTCTTCGCGCCCGATGGCCCGCATCTGCTCGCGGTCCTTGGTCGTGGTGCCGGCCCAGTAGCCCTCTTCGTTGCCGGCAAGTGCCCACAGCAGGCAGGTGGCGCGTCCGTCGCAGCGCTTGCACAGGGCTGCCTGGTCCTGCGGCACGACGCTCTGCTCACGATCCGGCACCCAGTCGCCCTCGACGGAGGCGGTCGCGCAGCGCGCGGACTCGATGGGGAATCGCTGGGCAAAAGACTCGGAGGCGTCGCCACCGTTGTGACGAGCCTCCGGGTCAGGCTGCATGCTCGCAGTGGTGTCACTGTACGGGGTCTGCTCGCGCGAGGCGATGAGCGTGGTCATGAGGGTGGTTCCTCTCGGTTCGGATGGTGAGTCCGGCGCCCTGGTTAGGAGCGATGCGACCATCATGACATCGAGTGCTGCATTCCGTCCACCGATGCAGTTCAACGGGGTGTCGCGGGTGTGTCCGTAGACTCGAGAGGTGAGCAGCGCGCAGGGCAGGGCGTACGGCTATGAGCAGGTCGCCGAACGGCTGCATCAGGTGTTCGGTGTTCGCCCTGCTGCCTCCACCCTTCGTGCGTCGGTGGCCACTTCCCGGACATCGACCACGTCCCGTCGCCCGAGCATCACGACGGGCATGCCGGCGCCGTTGCCGAAGGGTTCCGCGCGCCGTGTGCTGTTCGACGCTGAAGAGATCGAGGAGTGGCTCGACCAGCACCCATGGCGCCGTCGCGATCAGGTCCTGCATGAGGCCGCCGAGAGGTTGAGGCGGGGCGAGGACGAATCAGCCGTCGTCGAGGAGCTGCGGCACGCGGGCGTCTCGTGGTCTGAGGTCGCACATCTGATCCGCCGAGCCGAAGGCCGCCACGTGCCGAAGTCGTCAGTGCACAAGCGGTACCGATCGCGCGATTAGCGCGGCGGGCCGCATCGTTGCCGAACGCGTCTTCCCTCAACTGGTCGCGCCGCTGGAAGCCATAGCGGCGGGTGAATTCGCCACCGTCGTGCGGCGAGGGGCCGTTGCCGAGGCGGACACTGAGGACATCAGGCCGGAAGGCTAGGGTCCGCCGGTGAGCCGCTCCCGCCTGCATCACCCATTCCCACTGCACTCATCAGTTCGCCGATGATCACAGAGGAGGTCGGAATGGACGAGCACAGAGACCCGATGGACGGGATCACCGTCACTCAGGATGAGGAAGATCCCTACGGCTGGGTCATCAGCCTTACCGAGGGAGCCTCGCTGATCGGCATGCTCGACCAGACACGCGCCACGATCGCCCAGGGGGGCACACCCCGAGTCGAGCTCGCAGCGGGCGACGCCACGAGACTCAAGCGGGCACTGGAAGCGCTTGTGAACGCCGACCTCGCCTGGGTCGATGTCCGCATCGCCTCCCATGAGTAAGGGGCCGGCACGTGTCCACGCTCGAACGGTTCAAGCAGCTCCTTCAGAACCTGTTCTCCGGCGGGGCCGCGCCTGCCCCTCGTAGTAGCGCCTCAACACCACCAGACACCAAGGCAGCCCCGGCGCCACAGGCGTCGGCCGCAACGCCCCCACCGGCATCTGGTCCTCCTGCCGACCCGTACAAGGAAGCCTCCGACAAGACGATCGCGACGCTGACATGGTTCGTCGGCGCACTGGCGGCCATCGCAACGTTGGTGGTCGCCGGCACCCAGCTGAGCAGTATCGGCGAACTCAGCAAGGGGCCGCGGCTGGGGTGGGCGATCGGCTCTGCGGCAGCCGCGCTCGCCGGGACCATCGCCGCAATCGGTCTGCTGACATGGGCGCGGCTACCCGGAAAGCCGGCCGACCAGGCCCGGCTTCAAGAACTAGCCCAAGGCAAGGAAGGCCGCCGCGGAAACGCCCGGCGTGACGCGTGGCTCCTCGACCGCGTCGAGGCCGACCCCGCATTTCACAGGGGCACAGGCTCATTGAAGGACCTGATGGCTCAGATGAGCACGACCGACGCGGAGTATCACGAAGCGCTGAAGCAGTATCACAAGGCGAAGTCCGCAGCGCGCGCGACGACGACCGATCCCAAGGCCGAGAACCGGAAAATAGCAAAGGCGAAAGCCGCACTTGACGTCGCTACTGACGATGTCAAACGCCTTCGATTTGGCGTTCAGATGAGCGCACACCTCCTTCGGTACATCGACTTTCGACGAAAGGTCTACCGCGCTATCTGGGCTGTCCTCGCGCTCTCGGTCGTGGTCGCCGCCGCACTCGTGACGCTCGCCTGGGCCGCCAACCCGCCCGAGGAGGACGCGACCCCACAGGCCGTAGCACGCCCCGTGCACGCTCAGCTGCACCTGGTGTCCAAGGACGAGATCTGGTCCGCCCGGCTTGGCCCCGAGTGCGCGGCCGCGGCGCGCATGGATGGGATCGAGGTAATTGCGCTGGCTTCCGACGACGAGTCGGCCACGGTGGTGACGATCCCGTCGGGCCAGTGCCTCGAGCCACGCAGAGTGGTCGTTCCGAGTGACGACGGCGCAGTGATCGCGGTGTCCGACAGCCTGCCCGACGCCTCAGGAGGCTCAGCGACGGTGAGCGCTGGGTTCTAGGCAGCCAGATCGACCCAGGTGGCCGCGAGCGCGGCGCCGGCCACGATCGCTGGGCCGAAGGCGAAGTGGTCGCTGCCGCGGCGCCCCCGCACCAGCATCACGACGCCGACCAGCGCGCCGACCAGGAGGGCGGCGACCACGGCGGCGACCACCACAGGCCAGCCGAGCGGGCCCAGCATCATCCCGGTGACCAGTGCGAGCTTCACGTCCCCGCGGCCCATGCTCCCGACGACGGCGAGCACGACGAAGAACAGCCCCATGCCCGCGGCCCCCAGCCCGGCATGCAGCCACACCTGCGGCCCTTCCGTCACGCTGCCCCAGCTCGTGGTCACCAGCAGCGCTCCGGCGGTCGGCGCCAGGACCCGGTCCGGGATCCGGTGGACGTCCAGGTCGATCCACACGATCGCGAGCCCCCCGGCCAAGTACACCGCCAGCCCTGCTGCGAACCACGCCGAGTCCTGCATGGCCGCGAGCGCCCCGCACAGCGCCGCCACGACGGGCACAGCCAGGACCGCCGAGCGACGTGGCACGAGCCGGGTGACGTCCCCGACGCGCGCGTACCGCCGCTGGGGCAGCCACCAGGCGAAGAACACCCCTGCGAGCAGACCCCCGACGGCGCCAACGATTCCAGCCACGCTTACTTGCTCGTCTCGCGCTGCGCGTCCCCCTCGTAGCCGGCTCCGTCCGTCGGCCGCGGCAGGTCCATCCCCGCGGCCAGGATCTCGGGAGCGAACCCCCACTCCCCCCGTCGCAGGTCCTCGATGGACTCCGCGCTCTCCCACACGTCGTTCTTGTCCTTGCTCGCCATCGTCCGTCTCCTCACTTCTCGTCGGTCACGTCGCGCAGCTGCACGATGCGCTTCTTGCCGGTCGACCCGTCCGGGCGCCGGAACGTCGCCTCGTGGGAGGCCACCACCTCGAACTCCAGCCCGCGCGGAAGCAGGTGCTGGGTGTTGTCCGCACCGTCCGACCGACCGAGGTAGGCGCCCCGACGCGTCTCCATCTCGAACACCACCACCCGCCCCCGCTCGTCGGCCACCTGATCCGCGGTCTCGTGCAGCTGGTGCGTCGCCGCGGTGTACCGGTCGAACGACAGCCGCCGACCGGGCCTGAAGTTGTTCGCCACGAAGCCGGCCACGTTCTGCCGATTGATGTACCAGGGCATCGCGACGTTCGCGTACAGCACGTGCCCACGATCGTTGTGTCGCTCGTAAGCCTGGATCGACCGATCGATCCGGCGCACCCGAGCCTGGTCCGCGTCCGAAAGCTCTGCGACGTCACCGGTGTGCTCCGACAGCTGGTCGTTCACCGACCGCCACGCCGCCTCACGACTGACCAGCGCGTGCTGCGTGCGCACCTGCACCTCGGGCAGCCCCGCCAAGGTCAACGTCCGCGCCTTCGAGCGCGCCTTGCGCTGCCTCGAGGACGCCGGGGTGCGCACCCGGCCCGCCGGCGGCAACCTGCGCTGCATCACGGGGTGACGCAGCTCGGCATTCGTCTCCCGCGGCATCAGGCGCTCGCGGTCCTTCTGCAGGCGGTTCAGGCCGGGCATGGCCTCGGTCATCCGGTCGAGGTCGCGCAGGCCTTCGCGCGCCGCGGTGCGTTGGGCGTGCTCGTCGGTGTCCAGGAGCGCAGCGCTCTTGGTGCTGGCAGGGCCGGAGCCGCGGTCGGCGTCGACGACGTATCCGTCTGGGCGTGCCGGCCCGTGGGAGCTGGAGCGCTTTGCCATGTCGCGCGCCTTCCTGTCGGTGTGGTGGTTCACCTGGGGGAAGGTGCCGGTGAGGGCCGTTCTGTGACACCAGCAGGGCGCGCGTCCCCGTCGGTAGCTGGGGTCAGCCGAAGTCCTGCGGGCTCTTCGACAGGTCGGCCGCCTCGTCCATGGTCATGTCGTCGACGAGCCAGGCGTCAGCACTGCTGGGGCGGTAGAGGTCGAGAGTCATGAGGACCACCCGGGTGTCGCCGGTGCGTCCCTCGTTGTTCACGGGGATGAGCTCGACGAGACGCGCGCGGCTGGTCATCGTGGCGGTGTCGTGCGCCTGTTCGTCGACGCCGACGGCTTCGTCCGCGCTGGTCACCGTGACCTTGTAGCGCGCCTTGTCGTGGGCGAGCACGTTCCACCAGTGCCCGGGGCTGCTGGGCAGCTCCTGGGTGTTGAGCTGCGCGAACTCGGCGGTGAGGTACTGGGCGGCGCGTCGACGAGCGTCCAGCGGCGACTCGTCCTTGGCGGCGTCGACCTCCCACCAGGTGCGGGCGACGGCGTCCGCCACGGCGTCGGGGCCAACCGGCCGCGACGAGGCGCTCGCGGACGTGCTCGGCGACGGGCTGGCCGGGCTCTTCCCGCCGGCGTCCGCGCCGTTCGAGGGGGCGCGAGTGGCTGCCAGCTCCTGGGACGGACGCGCGGGAGCGTCTCCTTCGTCGGAGGCGCATCCCGCCAGCGCTAGAGTGCACGCGACCGCCGCGGCCGCGCACCTGGCCAGGGCCGTCCCGGCCCCTCGTCGAGTGTCTTTCGTCGTTGCCACGCCTCTACCCCTTCGCCCCTTCGGTGCCTACGAACTCCCAGTGCCAGGCCTCGCTCTTGCGCCCGTCGATGCGCGCCCACGACGGGTGCTGCCACCCGAAGGCTGGTCCGTGCTCACGCAGCCACCGGTGACGGGTGGAGCCCTCGGGGCCTAGGTTTCCGATGTCGAGGGCCAGGCCCCACCCGTGGTTGGAGTAGCCCGGTGTGGCTGCGAGGAAGCCCTTGGTGGCCTTCAGCCGGACCTGGGTGGCGTAGTCGCGGTAGGCGTCGGTGATCGCGAGGTTCTGCCCGAACTTGGCCTTGAAGGCCTTGTTCAGCTCGCTCAGCGCGCGCTGCGCGTCGCACCGCAGGACCTGCCCGGACGCGGCCCACGGGATCTGGCACAGGATCGATCGATCGAGCTTGCCCGAGCCTCCGATGGCCTCGCGGTAGGTGCCGTCGGCCGAGACGTCCGGACCGCCACCAGCGGCGTAGTCGTGACCGGCGAGCGCCTTGGTGTAGCGGGCGATGCCGGCCATGATCTTCTCGACGTAGGAGCGGGTCTCGATGATGCCCGGCACTCCGCCAGCGGCCAGGACGCGCCCGGAACCGGCGTTGTAGGCCGCGAGCGCCAGGCGGATGGGGTCGCCGCTGATCGTGCCGGCGTCGAGCTGTTGGTTCACCCAGGTGTGCAGGTGGCACATGTAGTCGGCCTGGGAGCCGATGGCGTCGAGGGGGTCGTTCGCGTCGGCGCGCCCGTCGCCGGAGTAGTCCTTGCCGAACTCGGACCACGTCGGGGGCATGAACTGCGCCATGCCCATGGCTCCCACGGGGCTGATGGCGGCTGGGTTCCAGTTGGACTCGGCCTCGATCTGCGCGGCGATGAGGGGGGCGGTGATGCCCTTGCACCGCTTGCCCGCCTCGGTGATCGCGGCGCGGTAGGCCTCGGGGATCGCCTGGAGGTTGAGCGCGCCGGTGCCGCCGCTGGTCTCGAGTTTCGGGGGGCCGTTCATGATCGTGATGACGCCGAGCCCGATGACGGCGGCGGGGGCGGCCAGCAGGAGGACGGGCACGATCAGGAGCGCCAGGAGCCACTTCTTGCTCATGCGTTGCCCTCCCGTCCTGCGGTGAGGATCGGGTGGGCGGCTTCGTCGTTGCGGGTTCGGCGGGGCCCGGTGGCGGCGAGGTCAGTCCCCGCCGCCACCGGGCTCGGCGCCGGGCGGCTGGTCACGAGTGCTTCCCGAACTTGGTGGGCTTGAGGCGCGCCCGCAGCTCGCGCACGGCGTCGGGGTCGATGCCGGTCGGGCGGTAGACCTCGACGTCGTCGTTGCCGTTGGGCGTGGTGTCGCGCCGGTAGGTGACGCCCGTGCTCTGGTCGACCATGCCGCCGCCCTTGTGGGGCCGCATCGGCGACGAGGTGAGCTTGGCTCGCAGCGCGCTGTCGCGGGCCTGACGTGCGGCGTCGACGGCCTTGGTGGTGCGCGTGACGGCGTTGGCGGCCTTTCCGGTGCTGATCACCTTGGCGCCCTTGGCTGCTGCCCCGGCGGTCACCGCGCTCTTGCTCGCGGTGATGGCCCGGGTCGTGGTGGTCGCCGCGGTTGCGGTGCGCGCTGCGGTGCCCGCCTTGGTTCCGATGGCGAGTACCTTCGCGCCGGCGGTGACGGCGGCGCTGGACCCGCCGGTCGCGAACAGGGCCGCGCCCTGGGCTGCCGCCTTGGTGGCCGTGCCCAGCCGCGAGCGCAGGATGAGCGCCTTGGAGGGTGCGCTCGTGAGCGCGCCGGCGGCGGTGGTCGCGGGCTGGTGGAACGGGCCCTTGGGTGCCCACGGCGGCCGCGGCGCCGGGCCGGGGCCGGGCGTGGGGCTGGTGCCCGCGCCGGGCCCGAGCAGGTTGGGCACGCTGCTGGTGGCGAGCTGGGGCCGGGTCTTGACCGGTACTCGCACGGCCGGGCTGCTTCCGCTGGCGGGGGCTTCCAGCTGGGGCTTCGCCGGGTTGGCCGGGGGCAGCTTCTTGGCGCCGCGGCGGGCGAAGAGCCACGCCTGGTAGCCCTTGTCCGCGACCTGGCCGGGCAGCTTGCTCGGTTCGTAGGCGGTGCTGCTGGCGCCGAGCTGCGCGAGCCTGTCGCCGATCCGGTGCAGGGCCTTCTTGACCTTGTGGCGCGCGATGATCAGCCCGATGGTGCCGGCGACCAGCAGCAGGTTGAAGATGCGGATGCGCAGCATGAACGGCACGCCCTCGGACTGGGCGAAGAAGACGGTCTGGATCTTCATCCAGCCGGTGATGAACGCGCAGGTGATGGCGATCATGCCGAGCGCGAAGGCCAGGTTGCTGGCGGTGCGCATGAGGGAGGCGCGGGGGCCGCCCGGTGCGACGCCGATGATGAGCAGGGCGATGAGCTTGATGCCCTGCCAGCCCGCGCCGAGCACGGCCAGGATGAACACGATCATCAGCACGAGGGAGAACAGGCCGAAGGCGATCAGCACGGTCCACATCTCGCCGGCGTTGATGGTCTTGACGATGTCGGGCTTGTCGGAGAACTCCTTGTAGGCGGGGTCACAGCGGGCGATCGTCTCGCGTGTGTCGGTGAGGTCCTTGCCGTTCTGGACCGCGTCGTCGTACACGGACTCGCACTTGGAGTCGTCGATGACGGCGCCGTAGTTGATGATCTGGTGGGGCGTGCGGATGAAGGTGTCCACCAGGGCCGTCACGGCGCTGTCGGCGAGCTCGGCCGAGTTGCCCTCCAGGTTCTTCCCGTCGCTGGAGATCGCCGCCGAGAGGTCCATCCCGGCGTCGCGGCTCTGGTAGATCAGGCCGGTGTCCTTGTCGCCGATGATGCCGATGGGGTTGGCCAGCACCCCCACGGCCAGGGCGGCGATGGTGCAGCCGACGAGCAGCTCGACGATCCCGCCGGCGAAGCGGCCCTTGATCAGCCACCAGGCCACGACGGCGCTCAGGATGACGAACATCAGCTGCATGAGGCCGAACTGGTCGACCGCGATCTGAACCACCGACGCCAGGCCGCGCAGCGGCGCCAGCAGCCACTCCACCCACTCGAGCTTCATCAGCCAGGCGAGCGTGCCGATCGAGATCTGCATGAAGTACCGGTAGGGCTCCCACCCGATGGTCATGGCCATGGTCCAGAACCAGTTGTCCGCGTTCCAGACCTGACCGCCGTCGTACATCGCGAGACGGAAGTCGCTGGCGGGGATGCCGTGCGAGTCCGTCACCAGGATCGGGTCCGGCACGGCGGCGGTCTGCTGGCCGCTGACGGCCGCCGACGCCGAGGCAGCAGTGGTCAGCGCGACGACGGCGGTCATCGCGAGGATGGCGGCGAGGCGCTTGCGGGCACTCATGCGTCGGCCCCCTCGGGGGTGGTGAGGATGGCGTGGGCGCGCTCGTCGGTGGCGGGCGGCAGGATCTTGGCTCGCCCGATGCGCCCCTGGAAGTCGCGCATCAGGCACTCGCCGCGGCGCTCCAGCGGCACGCCCTGGTCGGCGAGCACGGGCGAGGTCTCGTTCGCGATGAGGTCGACGAGCTCGTCCTCGACCGGGGCCTCGACGGGCAGGCTCAGAATCCAGCGCAGGCCACGGGCCGCGAGCGTGCGGTCCCGGTGACGCATCAGGACGCGGAAGGCGATCAGGCCGCGCAGGACCTCGTCGCCGAAGTCGGCCTCGGGGTCGTGGGAGCCGAGGATGATCGTCGCGAGGTGCTTGCGACCGTCGCGCACGAACATCCGCAGCTCGGCGAGCCCTTCGGGCGAAGAGGTCACCGAGTGCGCCTCGTCGACGATGAACAGCCCGAGTCGCTTGCTGTCGCTCATGCAGCGGCGCCGGGCGATCGCGGTGATGAGCGCGTACATCGCGCGGCCGAGCTTCTTCTCCAGGCTCATCTGGGCGAACCGCATCGGGTTGTTCAGCTCGTCGGCGTCGGGGAGCTCGAGCAGGGCGGTCCAGAACACGATCGCGGGCGCGTCCATGTCCAGGGGAGGCAGATGCGGGTTGAAGATCGCCGCGCCGAAGTCCTTGCGCGCGAACACGTTCATCTTGCGCCCGAGGTCTTCCGCGCCCGGGAGGTCGCATGCACCGCTGGTCAGGTGGTCGACGAGAGCCCCGAGGCTGGTGATCTGGTAGGCGCTGAGGTACTGGGCTTCCAGGACGTCGCTCAGCAGGACGCCCTGCTCCTCGGTGGAGTCAACGTTCAGCAGGGTGGTCAGGAACGTCTGAGCGATTCGGGCGCCCTGGCCGACACCGAAGATCCGGATCGGGTCGACGCTGAACCTAGCGTTCTCCGAGACGTCGACGACCACCGAGCCAGGGATCGGCGCGACGGCGGTGGCCCACTCCCCGGACACGGTGCGGTCAACGGCTACCAGGGTCGCGCCACGCGCGACGGCGTCCAGCGCGCACTTCTTGAGGAAGAAGCTCTTGCCCGACCCGAGCTCGCCGACGACGCCGATGGCCATCGCGACCTCCATGCGGATGCCCGCGCCGGCCAGGTCGATCAGAACGGGGTTGGGCCGGCCGCCGGAGATCTCCAGCGCCGCCAGGAAGCCGCGGTCGTCGCCGAGCTCGCTGGTGATGACGGGAACCGCGGCGGCGATGTTGTGCGCGGTGGTGATCTGCGACAGCTCGCGCACGGCGCGCGTGGTCGGCACCCCGGGCAGCATCGCGTCCCACAGCGCCTCCTGCGCTGCGGCGTCGGTGACGAGCTTGAACTGCGACCGGGCGTAGTGCTTGGCGAGCTCACCCGCCAGGTCCTCGGCCTCCTCGGGGGTCGTGCCCCCGACCGCGAGGATCGCGGTGTGCTCGACCTCGACCTCGAGCTCGTCGGAGTCGAGGATGCCCTGGTACTCCGCGAGGTCGCTGGCGGCGGTGACGAGCTGGCTCGATCCGCCGGCGCGGTTCTCCTCCGAGCGCTGGTCGAACTGGTCGGTGAGGTTCGCGTTGGCGCGGCGGTTGCGCGCCGTGACCTCGTCCCGGCCTCGCACGTTCAGACGCAGCGCCCAGTCGACGGGGATGCCGGACTCGTCGAGACGTCCGAGCCACTCGCCGCCGGGGAAGGCGATGCCGCCGCTGGGGACGTTGGCCACGGCCAGCATCACCTGATAGGAGGGCTCGGTGGTCTCGAGGTTGGTGACCTTGAGGTAGCGGCGCTTGAGCCGCTCCCACGGGGTCAGGCGGCGGCCGAGGTCCGTCTCGCCGGAGGGGTCGGTGTGCACGTCGGGGATGGAGGCGCCGGCGCTGAGGATCCGGGTGACCGGGTCTGTGGCGTCACCGCTGGGGACCGGCAGGTCCAGGTGCAGCCCGCGCTGCTGGGCGTGGATCTGCACCCAGGTCATCTCTGCGACCGTCGCGGGGCGGGCGTTGAACGACGAGGGCAGCACCTTGCGGATCAGCTCGGCCTGCTCGAGTCGGTTGCGCACCTGGCGCGGGGAGGGCCCCACGCGGGGCATCGCCGCCGCGTCGCGCAGGCTGGCGCCGGCGGCGCGCAGCGGCTCTGACCACGCCCTGGAGCCGGCGTTCTTGAGCGGCACGGCGAGCCAGTAGGCGCGCCGGCCGATGTCGATCTCCTTGAGGAGGTCGAGGGTCGCGACGCACTCTGCGGCCCACTCCTCGCGGTCGTCCATGTCCAGGCCGTCGATCATCTGCTGCACGACCGTGGTGGGGTCGGTGGAGGCGCAGTAGCCCAGCAGGAGACCTTCACCGCGCAGCGCCCGGAACAGGCTCGCGTGCAGGGCCCGGGTGTCCTCCTTGGCGTCGGTCGTGCGGTAGCCGTAGGGCAGCGGCTCGAGGCGCCACATCGCCCACACGGTCCCGGAGCGGGTCCACATGAGGTTGTGCGTCATGTCGGTCAGCTGGCTGTGGCTCACGAGTCCTCCTGGGTGTTGGCGTTGGCCAGCAGGCGGCCGACGGCGGTCAGCTGGACGGTCTGGCGGCCGGTGGGTGCCGCGGGCTCCGGGGCGGCCACTTTGGGCGTCGGCTTGGGTGGGTGCTGAGTCGTGCTCGGCTCCGCAGTGGGCATGTCGGCTTCGAGCTCGCCGGTCGTGTCGTCGGCGAGCAGGGGCGGAAGTTGGGGTGTCACGACCCGGTGGCGGAGGCGTCGAGGCTTGCTCACGGGAAGCGGCTTGCCGTTGAGCTTCCCGCCCGGGGCCCGGAGGGTGAGGGCTGCGAAGTCGACCGTCCAGGACAGCGGGTTGCGTCCGCTGCGCGGCAGCTTGCCCATGCCGTAGACGGCGCCGGCGACGATCGCGATGAAGATCGTGGCGTTGGTGACCCCGTCGAAGACGGCCCAGAACTTGATCGTCTTCCACAGCCCGAAGACGATCGCGAAGAAGGCGATGACCTGTCCGAGCGTGTAGGGCCCGCCGGGGATCTTCGATCCTTCGCTGGTGCGCCCGATCAGGATCGGGATGCGGCGGGCACGGGTGTACCACCGCGCCGCGCGAGAGTCCTGAGCCATCGTCATACCTCCGGCACACCGGGAGGGGGTGTCAGACCAGCTCCGGGCCGGCGTCGGGGACGGTGAGGACGACCGAGGTCGCCGGTGCGGCCTTCCGCAGCTCCTCGTCGATGCTGCCCGAGAAGAGCTTGGTGCCGCCGTTGATCAGGAAGCCGACGAAGGCTCCGACGATCGCGATGCCGGCGATGGCGCCCATGGCCCACCGCGCCTTGAATCCGACGACGAGGATGGCCAGCGTGACCGCCAGGAAGATGACGTTCTTGATGAGGTCGCCCGCGTCCCCGACCAGGCGGTTGCCGGTGTCGAAGAGGCCCTCGGCCTGCACCTGGCCGGCGGCACTGAGTGCGTGCACGGACGCCGAGGCGGCGTCCAGAACGGTGAGGTCGAACATCACAGATCTCCTTCAGGGGTGGGCGTCTGATCAGGACGCGTCGTGGAGGTGGGGATCTCGGTGATCTCCCACCGGCCCGCGCGAGCCTCGAGGTCGAGGACGTACTGCGCGGTGGTCTGCTGCCCGTCGGGGCGGGTGAGGGTCGCGGCGACGAGCACGCGCAGGGCGTCCCCGTCCGCCGGGCTCTCGGAGTCCGTCGCGTCGCCGGGTTCGCCCAGCACGCTGTCGACGGCCACCGAGGTGTAGGCGGGCGGGTCGAGCGGTGCGACGACCGCGCCCGGGCTGAGGTAGCGCTCGATGTCGCCGTCGCCCGCGAGGTGCGAGCCGAGGAACCCGGCGACGGTCTCGGTCAGCGCCTGGTCGCCGCCCAGGTCGTCGGAGAAGCCGGACGGCTGTTCGGCGAGCAGCGACGGGCCGGCGATCGGGGACGGCAGCGCGGTCGCCGCCGTGCCCGGTCCGGTGGCGGTCTGCGCGACCACGACCGGCACCTGGTAGTAGCGCCGGACCCAGGCGGTCGCGCCGTCCTCGCCGCTCGGCTCGGTGACGTCGGCGCCGACGACGACCGCCCACTGGCCCGGGCCTGCCTCGTCGACCGACGCGACCGTGACCGCGCGGACCGGCAGCGCTTCCTCGGGCAGGGTCTCCATGCCGTTGGGGTAGATCCGGTCGAGGGCCGCGTGGTCGTCGTTGGTCGCCGAGAGCCAGGCCGCAACCGCCTCGCGTCCGGCATCACCGGCCACACTCGAGCCGACCAGGTCCACCTGATCGACGGTGGTCGGCGCGGCATCACTCGACGTCGCCCACGACCAGCCGATGACGCCGACGGCGACCGGGCCGCACACGAGTGCCGCGACGCCGAGCACCGTCACGGCACGGGCCGCGAGCGCCGGTCCGCCGGTCCACTCGGTGGCGTGGGCGATCGGCTGGTTGTCGTCCGTGGTCTCCGGGCGGTCGGTGGGCTCGTCGGTGGTGGGCTGTTCGGGTCGGGTCCGCAGGGCGAGCTTCATGCCGCGTCGCCTCCTTTCTCGATCGGGTCGGTGCTCGGGTGGGCGGGCACGACGGTGAGGGTGGGGCGGCTGTCGGTGGGGCCGTTGACGCAGCGGATCGCGCGGCGCACCTCGGGCGAGTCGGCTCGGTTCAGCGCGAGGCGCATGCGCTCGCTGGCCTCTTCGTCGAGGGGCTTGGCGGCGAGGGGCCCGAGCGCCGAGATGATCTCCTCGCGGGCTCGGGTGGCGGCGCGGAGCGCGACGGTGTCGGCAAGGTCGCGCGGCACACGGCGGGTGGGGCTCATCGGTTCTCCTCGGGCCTGTGGTCTGTCACCCGGGGGAATGTGTGGGGGCACCCGTGCTTGTGACGCGGGCTGGTGAGATTTCTTGCCCTGCGTCGTTCGTGGCTTGTTTGTGCAGGTCAGCGGCGTGGGCAAGGTGCCGTGGTGGCGTGCTCGACCCTCTTGCCCGTGGGCAATTTCTGGTGGGGCGGCTTCGGGCAAGAGTCCAGGCAAGGGGGCGTCGGTTGGGTGGGTCTCGGCCGGGTGTTCGGCCCCGTGCCCACAACTCGTGGACGGTTTGCAGCACTAATTCCTACGGTCCATGTAGACCCACCCGAACGACAGGGAGCCACCGATGAGGATCGTCACGAACGTGTTCCGCCAGCACGACGTCGCGCCGGAGAACCTCGCTTCGGCCCTCTGCGCGCACCTGACCCGTGAGTGGGCCGAGCTTCACCAGCTGGCGAGCACACGCAGCACGGTTCGTCGCTGGAGCAGGACGGAGCAGGCCCTGGCCGGGTTCGCCCGGCCGGGTGACATCGTGGATGCGATCGACGCCGCGGAGTACGCGCAGAAGGACGAGATGCTCATCGCCCTGGTCCGTCTGTTCCAGGGTGGTCAGCAGCTGGCGGGCCGCACGGTGCTCCAGGCCATGCTGCCGAAGCTGATGAGGGTGGCCGACCGGGTCGCGACGCCTACGTCATCGAAGGACACCTGGGACGAGGACCGTCGTCACATCGCGGTCGCCGAGTTCTGGGACGTGATGTCGACGTACCCCACCCACCGCCGGCCGCGGCGGGTTGCGTCGAACCTGTCCCTGGACACGTTGCACCGGGTGACGCGCACGGCGCCGGGTGCCCCGGAGATCTCGGTGCCGCCCACCGAGCTGCCGGGCGCGTCTTCGGACCACGCGCTCGTGGACTGGAAGCGCGGGCTGGCCTACGAGGACCCCGAGGTCGGCGAGGAGCTCACCACGGAGTCCGACATCATCGAGGTGCTCGCCTGGGGGGTCCGGAACACGGTGATCTCGCTGGCCGACGCGCGGCTGCTCACGACGGTCTACATGAACGAGGACCGGCGCGACTACGGCAGTGCCATGGAGCGGTTCGGGTTCACCCACGACCAGGCCCGCACGCGCTGCTCGCGTGCGATCGCGAAGCTCCGGGCAGCCGCCGGCGACGAGTTCAACGGGGACGCAGCGCTCTCTGCCTGATCTCCTGCCGCGCCCGCAGCGCGTCGGCGCCGAGCTAACCCCGCTCGCCTGCAGGGCACCGCCCGGCCACACTGGGGCCTCATGTGCGGCAGGTATGCGAACGCCCGACGAGACGACGAGCTCGCACGTCGGTTCCGCGTCGCCGAGTTCGTCGGCGAGGATCTTGGCCCGTCGTGGAACGTGGCTCCCACCCAGGATGTGCGCGTCGTGCTCGAGCGCGTCGAGGCCGAGCAGGCGCAGCGGCAGCTGCGCACCGTGCGGTGGGGTCTCGTCCCCTCGTGGGCGAAGGATCCGAAGATCGGATCCCGGATGATCAACGCCCGCGTCGAGACGCTCACCGAGAAGCCCTCTTTCCGCCGCGCCGCCGCCCGCCGGCGCCTCATCGTCCCGATGGACGGCTACTTCGAGTGGCAGGCACCCGAGTCAGGCAAGGGCCGCAAGACGCCCTACTACCTCACGAGCCCCGACGGGGCGGCGCTCGCGGCCGCGGGCCTGTACGAGCTGTGGCGCGACCCGGGCAAGACCGACGAGGATCCCGACAGGTGGCTGTGGTCGATGACGGTGATCACGACCGACGCGACCGACACCCTCGGGCACATCCACGACCGCTCACCACTGCTCCTGCCGGACGACGTGTGGGACGACTGGCTCGACCCCGGCCTCACCGAGAGCGACGACGTCGACGCGCTCATCCGCGCCATCCCAGAGCCCCACCTCCAGCCGGTCGAGGTCTCCCCCGCCGTCGGCAACGTCCGCAACAACCGGCCCTCGTTGATCGACCCGGTCACCCCCTCGACGTAGCCGTCCCGGCTGACCCCGCCGCCGGCGGCCTGTGGATGACGGGCCGGCGCCGCGGGCCAGGCTTGGCAGGATGCCCGTATGGCCGAAGCCCCGCTCCCGAGATTCATGTCCGTCGACGACGTCGCGGAGGAGCTCGCCGTCTCGCGCGCCGTCGTATACAGCACGCTCAAGTCGGGGGTGCTTCCGGCGATTCAGGTGGGGCCGAAGAACATCTGGCGCATCGAACGCCGAGTGTTCGAGGAGTACATCGAGGCGCGGTATGCCGAGACCAGGGAGCGACGGGAGCGCGGGGAGATCTGACTCACCGGGCCGGCATCCCTCGCTCGTGGTCGTACGGGTGGGTGAACCTGCTCTCGTCGCCGCCAGTGCATTGCCCCACGACCAGTGCCTCCCCGTAGCATCCGGGGATGAGCGGCGACATCACGCTTCGATCCCCGGCCCCGCCTGGACTCTCGGGGACCGCGATGATGCAACTCCCCCAGTCGTGGATCCTGACCGCGAGCGCCCTGGCGGCGGGGTGGCTGGCGATCTCCTCCGAGACGGTCGATTCTGATCGGTACCCCACCGGGCAGGATGGCACGGCGCTCACGGTCGGTCGGTCGGGCCCGCTTGAGGTGATCTTGGGTCGTGCGACCGATCGTGCTCGGCGGCTGACGAACGCCTTCGGGTTCCGGGTCGGCCCTGACCGGGACACCCCGCCTCAGCGGGCCCTTGCCGAGCTCGACGAAGCCATGCTGCGCCCGCTCGAGATCGATGCCGGTCGCCTCGTCCAGTACATGGCCCAGCACACGGTCTCGGTCCGGCATCTGAGCTACGGCAGCCCCATCTCGGTGTCGTTCAACCTCGGTCCCGTCGGCGACGCTGTTCGTCCTGGGCTGCGCGCTCTGACCGACTTCCGCGGCTACCGCCGACGGGTGAAGGCTCAGAACCGGGCCGATGAGGTCACCGCGCGCGCCCAGGAAGCGAACGCGAACGCAGACATCAGAGAGGCCCAGTACCGCGAGCTGACCGCTCGCCAGTACCTGGAGACGCTCCCGTACCGAGACGTCGACCACCACGAGGTACTTGTCGCTATGACCGAGGCATTCCGCGCCGGTGATGCTCCACCTCACGTCGCCGAGCGCGCGGCACGGGCCCTCACCTCCAGCCCCCACGTGACTAGCGCTGTCGGGACGACACTCGCGATGGACATCGAGGTGGAGGACGGGCCGGACGACATCTGGTTCGCGGCCCCGTAGCTGCCCACGTGCGGGGTCCCGACGGCCCCTCCACCGCCACAGGCGAGCTTCACCCGCGGCGTGACTCTGGCAACGATGTGGGTGGCGAAGGCGACCATGTCGGAATGCAGGCTGCGCTGGACACCGTCACGGGCAAGCCGGTCTCCGCCGATGACACGTACCGCGAGATGTCGGAGTCGGAGCGGGCGGTGCTGCGGCTGGTGTGCCCGGGCTGGTCCGATGAGGCGTCGGCGGAGTGCCGCGCTCCGGTGGCGTTCCGCAACCGGACGCGCGACGGCAAGCGGGCGTGTTTCAGCGCTTCGCACCGGGCTGGATGCGATCACGGGTCCGAGCCGTCCGATGACGTTCCCGGTGATGCGGGCCGGCCGGTCCCGCAGCGACCGGCGTCGGCGGCGGTGATCGACATCGACCTCAGCGCGGCTGCGCCCTCGCGCGGCCCGGACGGACGCCACCGGCCCGATGAGGCCGTGGCCGGCGCCAGCACGAGGCGCCACGCTCTACAGCCCGCGGCCGGTGGAGTGGGGCAGGGCTCGACTCGTCGCCGCCTGAGCACCCTGGCGGCGGCACTCGCCGATCCGGGGCGCAGCCTGGATCCGGGCGCGTGGGTGCGGCTCGAAGGGTTCCCCGAGCTGCCGGTGCGGTTCTTCTTCGTACGGATGGAGCGCACCTCGCCCGAGTGGCACGGGCGCCGTCGTGGGTACTACGGCATGGTGCGCCGGGTGGACCGTGGGGTGAAGCCGGGCTCGCTGTTCGTCTACGTCGAGGGCGCGTGGAAGCCGTCGCTGAAGGTGGTGCTCACCTCGCGCGACCAGAAGATGCTGCGTCTGGGCGACCCACAGGAGCTGGTCGGGCGGCACATCCTGGCTCTCGGGTGGTACACCGCGACCGCAGCCGGGACCGCGTACATCACCCCCGCAAGCTCCGCGGGACGGGTTGCAGTCGCGGTCGTACCCCAGCTCGCCCCTGGGACCCACGACGGGCCATCCCCGGTGAAAACGGAGCCGGCCCCTCGCTCCCCTGCTCCCACCAGGGCAGGGACGCCCCGGCCCGTGGCGGCCACGCGGTCCCGGATAGGTCACGGCAGGGCGGTACCGACACCTCCTGGGTAGGCCCGCACCGTCAGGGGCAGCCCGCCGATGAGCGCCTTGCTCAAGATCGGCTCCCACGCCTCCCCCACGGGTGGAGCCGCAACGAACGCGTCGACATCACCGACGATCGTGATCAGCCCGCCAGCGGAGTGGATCGGGTCCCACCACTCGTCCGGGTGCGGATCCTCGAAGACGTACCCAGCCACGACGCGCTCGCGGTGGTCGGTGGTGACGAGATCGACGTCGTGCCGGCTCTTGAGGTCGATCGCGAGCGCGGTGATCGCCGGCACCCGGAGAGGTCGTCCGACCATCGGGGTGAAGCCGAGGAACTCGAAGTCCGTGGCCCGCAGATGGGTCTCGTCGATGAAGAGGGCAGGCTCGGGCAGTCCGAGGAATCCAGGCATCGTGCGCACCGCGGTGCCGTCGCCGAACGTGATGTCACCGGTCGTCGGTGACCGGAAGAACGAGCTGCCGTCCATGTTCTCTCTCCAGTGGCTCATTGTGGGCAGTACCGCGGGCCCGTTCCATGCAGCGGTCCGTGCACTGGACCTCTGTAGATGACCTTGGCACCTGCTGGGCGCAGAGGCGAGGGTATGGGATGAGTGTCGCTCCTGCCGCGCTCCGGCTCACTCCCGCGCGCAGGCGTTCTTGCGCGTTCCCAGCCAACATTTCGTGGTCGGGTTGTTCCCTGGCTCGCTGTTGCACGTTGACTCGCGAACACCATTCGCGGATAGTGCGGGGCGCCAGGATGAATACACCAGGAGGGGCACCGTGGTTCAGAAGAAGCAGATCGTCCTGATCGATGATGTCGACGGCGGCGACGCCGACGAGACTGTCACGTTCGCGCTTGACGGCGTGACCTACGAGATCGACCTCACGACGAAGCATGCAAAGCAGCTGCGCGACGGTCTGGGCAAGTGGGTGGGGCACGCACGCAAGACCACGTCGCGACCTGTTCGAGGCGGGACGCGCGGCGCGCGCACTGACCGGGAACAGCTCGCGAAGATCCGTGCCTGGGCGCGCGCGAACGGGCACGACGTGAGCGATCGTGGCCGGATCGCAGCGTCGATCATGGAGGCCTACGAGGCGGCGCACTGAGCAGCCGGGTGATTTACTCTCGGTAAAGCGAGACCGGTGGGTCGAAGGGTGCGACCTTCGACCCACCGTCCGGGCTTGTCTCGCTAGGAGACGAGGTCGCGAACGAGTCTCGCAACGTTGGTGAGCGCCGAGGTGATGGACGCGAGCACGACCACGCGCGATGTCCTCACCTCGGCACTTCCTTGCGTGGGGGGATTCTTCCCTCCGGTCGGCATAGGCGACTCCTTTCATCTCGCCCCTGTGGGGCTACCTTGCGACGACCATCGCCGCTGCAGGAATCACCCTAGAGTCCGCAAACCACAATTCCGGATGCCCGTTCGCCCCTCCCAGTCGTCCCCGCGCGGGCCCGTGCGCCCGCCCCGATGCGGGAAGTGCATCCGTTTCGGTGCCGTTAGCGGCCTCCGTTTGTGTAGCACCCAAATCGCACAAGAGGCTCGGCCGGCGCCCGAAAGTTCGGGAAATTCGTCGCTCGCTTCCGGCGTGTCGCGCACTCTGCGCGGCGGTCCCGAGCGCCACCTGTGTCGCCCCTTGTGATGCCGACGGTTAGGTCAGGCCTTCGGGGGCGGTGAGACCCCGTCGACGGGCAGGTCTGGCCTGGCACCTGGCACGGTCCGTTATTCGGTGCCGTCGGTATGCCTGGCTCTGCTGCTCAGTCGAGGAGTGCTTCATGTGCGGCAGGGTCGCTCCCGGAGGCAGTCCGCGCCGGGGCGGCCTTCTCTGACCTACTGGGCCTATGTCCCCACCCGGGCTGTGGTCGATTCGTGCGCGGTCCTGTAGGTGCTGCCAAGTACGCCTCTTCATGTGCAGCAGCGGAGTCTCCATCGGCGACGGGCGGACCGGTGTGCGTCAACGAGTTGAAGACGCGCGATCACCTCCTGGTCGCGGCTGTTGTGCTGCCGGCGGATGTCGCGCCAGTCTCGGGCGCGCGGGAGTGCCCAATGGGGCCAGGCTGGGCCGTCAGGACGTAGTGCTGTCGATGACGAGAACGTCTGCCATCCGGCGCTCCCTCCACTCGGCCAGGAGCTCGTGGAACGCCACCGGTCCGGGGTTGTAGGTACCGGGGCTGGCCTTCCGCGTGCCTTCGCCGTTGTTGTAGCCGGGGGTGCACTCGGCGAGGAACTTCGAGTTGTCGCGGCCGACGGCCACGAGGGTGTCGTACCACTCCTCCTGGGCCTCGCGCGTCGGCTCGACGTACCGGGCTGACTCCTTGCGGGCTGCGGCCAGGATCGCGGCGATGTGGTTGGCCTGCTCGGACAGGATGTGCACGAAATTGACTGCGTTCGCGTTCTGCATCGACCCGAGGTTGAAGAGGTTGGGGAACCCGTGCGTGGTGAAGCCGTGCAGTGTCCGGGGGCCGCGGTGCCAGGTCTCGAGCAGAGTGTGTCCGGCTCTGCCCTGGACCGGCAGCGTTCCGGACACTAAGCCCGAGACGCCCACCTCGAACCCGGTGGCGAAGATGACGCAGTCGACCTCGTACTCGCTGTCACCGACGACGACCCCGGTCTCGGTCATGCGCGTGATGCCACCGTGATCGGCGGTGTCCACGAGGGTCACGTTCGGTCGGTTGAACGCCTGCAGGTACAGGTCGGAGAACCCGGGTCGCTTGCACATGTATCGGTACCAGGGCTTGAGGGCTTCTGCTGTGGCGGGGTCGTCGACGATCTCGTCGACCCGGGCGCGGATCTCGTTCATCTTGACGAAGTCGGCCAGCTCGTCGAGCCGCTCCCGCTCGGCCGGGTCGAGCGTGGTGTCCAGTGCCCCGCTGATCATCTGCCGCTGCAGCTGCGAGGTCGCCGTCCATCCGTCCTGGGTGAGGTCTTCCTCGACGTCCTCCCCGGAGACGATGGCAAGGAAGTTCTCCATGCGTTCCTTCTGCCAACCCGGCTTGAGCGACGCGGCCCACTCGGGGTCGGTGGGCCGGTTGTCGCGCACGTCGACCGACGAGGGGGTGCGCTGCATGACGTACAGGTGCGCCGCGTGGCGGGCCACGTGCGGGATCGCTTGCAGTCCTGTGGCGCCGGTGCCGACCACGGCGACGCGCTTGTCGGCCAGGCCGGTCAGCCCGCCGTCGGGGGTGCCGTCGGTGTAGTCGTAGTCCCAGCGGCTGGTGTGGAAGGTGTGGCCGCGGAAGTCCTCGATACCGGGGATGCCGGGTAGTTTCGGCTGGCTCAGGGTGCCGGAGGAGACGATCACGTACCGGGCGCGCATTGCGTCGCCTCGGTCGGTCCGCACCAGCCACTCGGCCGCGTCCTCGTCCCAGATCAGGCCCGTGGCCCGGGTGTGGAACACGGCGTCGCGGTACAGGCCGTAGTGCTCGGCGATCCGCACGGCGTGCTGCCGGATCTCCTCGCCGGGCGCGTACCGCATGGTGGGGACGTAGCCCGTCTCTTCCAGCAGCGGCATGTAGACGTACGACTCGATGTCGCAGTGGATGCCCGGGTAGCGGTTCCAGTACCAGGTGCCGCCGAAGTCCCCGGCCTCGTCCATCATCCGCACCGAGCCGACGCCCGCCTCCCGCAGCCGGGCGCCCGTGAGCAGGCCGCCGAAGCCACCGCCCACCACCAGCACCTCGACCCGGTCCGTCAGCGGTTCACGCTCGGTGCGCTCGGTGTACGGGTCGTGGGCGTAGTACCCGAACTCCCCTGCTGCTCGCCTGTACTGACCGAGCCCGTCGGGCCGGATGCGGCGGTCGCGCTCGTGGCGGTAGCGCTCGCGCAGTGCGGCGGGGTCAAAGCCGAGATCGGCAACCGCGGGGACACGGTTGGTTGCGTCGGACACGGGCGTGGCCTTTCGTCGCCGGACAAGGAGATCGAGCATCGTTGCCCGAGGCGCGTTAAAACGTACACCACCGTACGGATGTGGGTTCGATCGGCTCACGGCGCGCCGGGCGGCGTCGGTAGGCTCCGTCTATGACCGGCTCCCGCCCTCGCCGTGATGCTGCGCGCAACCGCGAGCGGCTCATCCAGGCGGCGAGAGAGGTGTTCCGCGCTCAGGGCGCCGACGCACCACTGGAGGAGATCGCGGCCGGCGCCGGCGTCAGCCGCACCACGCTGCATCGCCACTTCGCGAGCCGCGAGGAGCTCGCCACCGCGGTACTCGACCAGAACGTCGCGGACATCGAGGCCTATGCGCTCGAGCTGGCGGCCGAAGCCGATGCCGCGGAGCGCCTCTTCCACTACCTGCTCGACGTGCAGCTGGAGTCCCCCTGGCTCGCGCGGATCGTCACCGAGCACGCGACGTCTTGGGCCGGGCTCACCGCCCGCACCGCGGCCGCCTTGGCTCCGTTGGTCGAACAGGCCCGCCGGGGTGGTCGGGCGAGGCCAGACGTCACCACCGAGGACATACTTCTGGCCCTCCCGATGGCGCTGGCCGTCCAGATCGCCAGCACGCACAAGGGCGAGCCTCTGCGCGCCGACCGCGGCAGAGAGCTGCTCCACCGTGCACTATTCGTCACGGCGCCGCCGCGCTAGCGATCCGACGCCGGGCACCGCGGCGCATGCGTGTGGCGCCGGGGTGCTGCGCCGACTCTGGCCCTGTCCTCAGAGGTGCGCCGCTGCACTGAGCGTCGCGGCGAGCCGTGACACGTCGTGCGCCAGGCCCTCCAGGTCCTTGGTGTCCCAGTCGCCAAAGACATGGTCCGTCCGCCGGCGCAGCTCGGCCTGCAGGTCGTGGTGCAACGCCTGACCGCTGGCGGTCAGCGTGACTGTCCTGGCCCTGCGATCGGCGGCGTCGACCGTGCGCTGCGCGTGTCCCTCGTCGACGAGCCAAGCGATGTGGCGCGACATGACGCTCCGGTCGATGGCCAAGATCTCGGCCAGGTCGGTCAGCGACATCGGTCCGCGATGGGCGAGCGCCTTGAGCGCCATCGCGATTCCCGTGTGTGGGATCCCGGTGACGTGCCGCAGGGTGCTGTTGAGCTCGTACTGCGCCTTGGCGAGCCGGCGCGTCGAGTCCATGAGCTGGGCCGTGCTGCGCGGGGCAGTCATCGGACTGGTGTCGAGCGGACCGGAGCTGCGGAGCCGTCCTCGAGGTCGATGAAGGCGCGGTCCACGACCTCGCGCAGCGAGCCGTCGCCACCCTTGGACCACTGGGCCAGGCATAGATCGAGGACGCTGACCGACGCGGTGGCAAGTACGTGCGCGGCGGCGGGCGCGCAGCCGTACTCGGCCAGGGCCTCTGCGAGTCGGTCGATCTGAGGTCCGCGCGCGCGTCGCAGCTTCGCGCCGACCGCGGGTTGCGACTGCACGAGGAGCAGCCTCGCGCGCATGGGGCCAGGCTCCTGCTCCCCCTGGACGACGACGGGTTCGACCGCGGTACGCAGCCACTGCCACCAGGACGTCGCGGCGTCGCGTCCGGCGGTGCCGGCCATGGTCAGGGGGCGTACGAAATGGTCATCCGGGCCGAGCATCACCGTGACGATGACGTCGTCCTTCGAGCCGAGGTAGCGGTAGAAGGTGGGCCGCGAGATCCCAAGACCCCGGGCGAGGTCATCCGCGGTCAGGCCGTCATACCCGCTCTCGACGATGAGGCCGAACGCGGCCTCCGCGAGCTCGGCGCGCATGACCTCGTGGGCGCGCTCTCGGAGATCGAACGTCATGCTCGTATCCTACCTGATACAGTGTCTCAAACACGAAACATCATCTCTCAAGCGAGGGCTTCCATGCACGTCGTCACCTCAGACGCCTCCCCATCCCCGTACAGCCGGGCCCGCCAGAACCTCGTCGTGGCCGTCCTGGCGTTCGCCGGGATGGGCGCGGCCTTCATGCAGACGATCCTGATCCCGATCCAGAGCGAGCTGCCCGAGCTCCTCGGCGCGGCCCCGGCGGACACAGCGTGGGTCATCACCGTCACCCTTCTCACCGCCGCCGTCGCGACCCCGATCGCCGGAAAGCTCGGCGACATGTACGGCAAGAGGAAGATCGCGATCATCCTCATGGGGATCCTGGTCCTGGGGTCCCTGATCTGCGCCCTGTCACCCGGCCTCACCGGCCTGATCGTCGGCCGAGCCCTGCAGGGCACCGGAATGGGAGTCATCCCGCTCGGTATCTCCCTGCTGCGCGACGTCGTCGACGCACGTCGACTGGGAACCTCCATCGCACTGGTCAGCGCCACCCTCGGCGTCGGTGGCGCGATCGGTCTGCCGATCAGCGCCGTCGTCACGCAGAACTTCGACTGGCAGATGCTGTTCGTCCTGTCGACCGCGGTGGCGGCCATCGCCATGATCCTGATCATCGCCGTCGTACCGGCGGCGGGGACGCGCACCGGCGGCCGCGTCGATCTCGGCGGCGCCATCGGACTCGCGATCGGCCTCGTCGGCGTGCTCCTCGCCATCTCGCAGGGCAACACCTGGGGCTGGACCTCGGCCGCAACCCTGTCCAGTGCCGGCATCGGAATCGTCGCGTTCGCCCTGTGGGGCTGGTACGAGCTGCGCCAGGAGAACCCGCTCGTCGACCTGCGCGTGAGCGTCAAGCCCTCCGTGCTGACCACCAACCTCGCCGCCGTCGCGATGGGCTTCGCCCTCTTCTCCTCCAACATCGCCTTCCCGCAGCTCCTCGAGCTCCCGGATGCCGTCGGCGGCCTGGGCCTCGGGCTTCTTCCCGCCAGCCTCGTGCTGATGCCCTCCGGTCTGGCGATGCTCGCCATGTCCCCCATCGCCGGCCGCATCGAGCGGTCCGTGGGCCCGCGACCGCTGCTCGTCGCCGGAGCATCGGTGATCGCCGTGGCCTACCTCGTGTGCGTCTTCGCAGACCTGCAGGTGTGGCACATCGCCGTGGTGAACACGATCATCGGCATCGGAATCGGCCTCGGCTACGCCGCCATGCCCGCCCTCATCATGAACGCCGTGCCCCGCAGCGAGACGGGCGCCGCCAACGGCCTCAACACCCTCATGCGAGCCTTCGGCACCACCGTCGCGTCCGCCGTCGTGGGCGCTATCCTCGCGGGCGCGACCGGCAGCAACATGACCTCCTCGTTCTCGATCATCTTCGTCATGGGCCTCATCGCAGCCATCGCCTGCGCCGTGCTCGCGTTCCTCATCCCTCACGGCAAGCACCGAGACGCAGCGGCAGATCACGACGTCGCTCCGTCGGAGGCGGACAGCGCGGCCCACACCGAGGGCTCGAAGGTCCTGCCCCTGAACCGCCACTAAAACCGGCGGAGTTCACCACCGTCCCCGTGCGACCGCCTCCCCACCGGTCGCACGGGGCACCCCCGGCACCCCGGACCACAAGCACTGGCGCCGCCCACGAGGACGGCACAGGAAGGAACCACCCATGTCCCGCATCGCCAGCATCTCCTCCTCCGAGTGGCAGGAACAGACCACCCAGGGCCGATTCAGCGACAAAACCGTCGTCGTCACCGGCGCGGCCGGCGGCATCGGGCGGGCCACCGCTTCACGCATCGCACGGGAGGGCGGCCGCGTCATCGCCGTGGACCTCTCAGCCGACAAGCTCGAAGAGCTCATCGACTCCCTCCCCGACACGGAGATCTTGACCGTCGCTGGGGACCTGACGCAGCAGGAGACCGTGGACACGGTCGCCAGCATCGCCGGCGCGCGGATCGACGGCCTCGCCAACGTGGCAGGCATCAACGACGACTTCTCACCGCTGCACGAGACCACCGACGCCATGTGGGACCGGGTCATCGGGGTGAACCTCACCAGCCTCTTCAAGCTCACCCGCGCTGTGCTTCCGGCGATGATCGCCGCCGGCCACAGCTCGATCGTCAACATCGCCAGCGAGGCGGCGCTGCGCGGCAACGCATCCGGCAACGCCTACACCACCTCCAAGCACGCCGTCATCGGCCTGAGCAAATCCGCGGCGTTTATGTACGGGCCCCAGGGAATCCGGGTCAACGTCGTCGCGCCGGGTGGCGTGGCCACTGGGATCCCGTTCCCCCCGAACGTTTCCCAGAGCGGGCTCGACCGGCTCCGCCCGTTCCACGGCACCATCCCCACCACCGCATCAGCGGCGCAGCTCGCCGCCTCGATCACCTACCTCCTGAGCGACGACGCCGTCAACATCAACGGCGCCGTCCTCCCCTCCGACGGCGGCTGGTCAGTGCAGTAGTCGCTAGGGCACATCAGCGGGCGGGGGCCCTCAGGACAACCACCCCGCCCGCTTCCGTGCGCCCGGCCGGAGTCGTGCACGGAACGATCGCGAGCACGGCTCGGCCAACCACGACACGTCGTCATGGCACGGCCTGCTCGCGCACCGCGACCACGACGTAGCGGCGGATCGCAAGCCCCGGCCCGTTTCGGCACCAAGGCGCTCGGGCCGCTCCGCCGGGACGGTGGCCTTCAAGTTGGCCGATCCAAGGGGGCACTGCCAGTACCTGGAACGGCAGTCACTCCCGCCGCCCCCCGCGCACGACTTCACTTGCAGCAGCCAGCCATCCCCACGTCATCAGGAGCAGCCGTGCCTACCACCGTCCGCGCATACGGAGCCCTCGAGGCCCACGGTCCCATCCAGCCAGTCACGATCGTGCGACGCGACGTCGGCCCCCACGACGTACAGATCGCGATCCGATACTGCGGCATCTGCCACTCCGACATGAACTTCCTGGACAACGACCTGGCGGCCTCTCCCCTGGTTCTCGGCCACGAGATCGTCGGAGAAGTCACCGCGACCGGTGACCAGGTCACCAAGCACGCCGTCGGCGACCGTGTCGGGATCGGCTGCATGGTCGACTCCTGCCGCGAGTGCGCCAACTGCCTGCGCGGCGAGGAGCAGTACTGCCTGAACGGCCACACCCTCGTCTTCAGCAGCCCCGACCGCGACGGCACCATCACCCAGGGCGGGTACTCCCAGCAGATCGTCGCCAACGAGGACTTCGTCCTGTCCGTCCCGACCACCCTCGACGCGGCGGCCGCCGCCCCGCTCCTGTGCGCCGGCGCGACCGTCTACGCGCCGCTCAAGGACTGGAACATCGGCGAAGGCAACGAGGTCGCCATCGTCGGCTTGGGCGGTCTGGGCCATCTGGCCATCAAGTTCGCCAAGGCCAAGGGCGCACGAGTCACAGTGCTGTCACGCAGCGACCGCAAGCGAGACGACGCACTCGCCCTCGGCGCCGACGCCTACTACGCCACCGCAGACCCGGACACGTTTGCCGCTCTCGAGAACACCTTCGACCTCATCATCAACACCGTCAGCGGAAGCATCGACGTCGACGCCCACCTGTCACTGCTCGCACTCGGCGGAGCGCTCGTCAACGCCGGCATCGACCGCGAACCGGTGACCTTCAACATGTACAACGTCATCCGTAACCGACGCAGCTACACCGGTACCCACTTCGGCAGTATCCGCGAGACGCAGGAGATGCTTGATTTCGCCGCCGCGCACAACATCACCGCGCAGATCGAGATGATCGCTGCCAACCAGATCAACGAGGCCTACCAGCGCATCCTCGAGGCCGACGTTCGCTACCGCTTCGTGCTGGACAACGCGACCCTCGCCGACTAAAGGTTCCGTGAGCTCCGCCACCGTGGCGGGGCTCACGGGTGCCCCAGGGTCCTCACCCGAGGTAGCCTGGCCTGTCTCACGGCTCAGGTTTCACCAGGGCTCACGGCGGGCACCGCCGGCCGCCGCGAGACACGCTCCCGGCCGCCCATAGGGGTGCAATCCCTATCGGTGCGCGGCGCCTCCGGCACCGTCCAGCTCGATCTCTTGTAGCCAAGCGGCAACCAGCGACGTTGCCTCCGCGGCCTCTTCGCCCTGCACCGCCAGACCGCGCGAGACGGTTGAGTCCGGGCATATCCGTGCGTAGTCCTCCGCAACGGTCCCCATGCCACTGACGGCGTGGGTGACGAACGGGTGGATCGTCATGCCGGCCAGCTCCACGCCCTCGACGAATGTCCACATGATCGTCGGCGCACGCGTGTTCCACACAGGGCTGCCGAGAAGCACTGTGTCGTAGCCCGTGACGTCCGGCAACGGGTTGGCGATGACGGGACGCGCGTCATCTTGCTGCTCTCGACGGTTGCGTTCGACCGTAGCGTCGTAGTTGCGGGAGTAGGGCTCCGTCGCCTCGATCACGAACTCGTCGACGTCGATGAGGCTCTTGATCGTCTCGGCCACCACCTGCGTGTTGCCCACATCAAGGATCGTGCGGTCGCCGTAGTAGTAGTTCTCCCCCGGCCTGGAGAAGTACACCAGCAGGACTCGAGGCCGCCCCTCGACGCTGCCTGGTGTCGACGCCGGTGACGACGTCGGCACGGCCGGTGTGCGGGCCGACGTCGGGGTTCCCGTGGCGCAGGCGCTGGCGAGACTAGCGACCGACGCGCCCCCGAGGATGAATGCCGTGCGCAGCACGGAGCGGCGGTCGTACGTCGTCAAGGTGCCCTCCTTTGCGGGTGCCACACGGGCCGTTCGCGGTTGCCGCGCACACCCGCTGCTAATTGCCGGTGTGTTCGATCAGGGCTACAGGCGGGCTGGCCCAGTGGCGCGCTAGTGTCCGCTCGTCGCCGGTGAACTGGGCGGGCGGGTTCTTGACCGTGCCGGGCTTGGGCAGCTTGTGCATCAGAGGGCTTCTCCGTCAGCGGTGATGTCGGATGCTCGTGGCGTCGTCCCGAGGGCTGCGGCCTCGCCACGGGCGGTCGCGGCCCAGGAGGCGAGGAGCTTGAGGCTGTCGTCGGACGGTGTCCCGGGGAGGGCGGTGTAGACGTTGAGCCTCAGACCATGGTCGGCGGACAGTTCGAGGGCCTCGTAGTCGAGCTCGAGCGTGCCAACGACCGGATGGTGGAAGACCTTGGTGCCGGTGCGGTGCAAACGCACGTCGTGCGAGGCCCACAGGCGGCGGAAGTCCTCGCTGCGGGTGGACAGCTCGCCGACCAGCGCGGTGAGAGCCTTGTCGTACGGATTGCGTCCGGCTTCGGCGCGCAGAATCGCGACGGCATCGTGCCCCATCCGCTCGTAGCGGTCACCCCAGAACGCTTGGGCCGCCTGAGGGTCGAGGAAATGGAACCGGGCGGTGTTCACGGGCTTACCCGCGATGCGCTCGGGCGAGTCGTACAGCGGGGAGTAGAGGGCCCGCCCCAGCGTGTTCGCCCCGAGCACCTCCAGGCGCCCATTGCGCACGAACGCCGGCGCGCCCTCCATCGCGTCAAGGATCCGCTGGATCGCAGGCCGCAAGACAGCTGCGGGAGTGCGCTTGGCTCGTGAGCGGGCGGCCCCGGACTGATTCGCCGCCCGGGCGAGGTCGAACAGGTGGCCGCGTTCCGCCTCGTCGAGCTGCAGCGCCTGGGCGAGGGCTTCGAGGACTTCTTCGGAGACGCCGCCGAGGTTGCCGCGCTCCAGCCGCGTGTAGTAATCGACGCTCACGCCGGAGAGCATCGCGACCTCTTCCCGGCGCAGCCCAGGAACACGCCGGTTCCCGCCATAGGCGGGCAGCCCCGCCCGCTCGGGCGTGATACGTGCCCGGCGCGTGGCGAGGAATTCGCGGGTTTCAGCCTTCAAGTCCATACCTTCGAAGGTACGACCGGGTCCCCCTGCCCGGGAGGTACTGGTGGTACCCGGAACACCGAGGACTCCCCCACCCGCAGCCGGAGTCGTCCACTGGATGCCATGACCAGCGCTCCCCCCGTATCCACAACTGTCCGGCCGGAATCGCGCTCCGCACGCCCCGGTCGTGCAGGAACCACGGCGATCTTGGCGATCATTCTCGTGGGCTACTTCATGGTGATTCTTGACAACTCGATCGTCATCACCGGACTCCCGCACATCCGCGCCGAGCTCGGCCTGTCGACCGGGACGCTCGCGTGGGTACAGGACGCCTACCTGCTGACCTTCGGTGGGCTGCTGCTCCTGGGCGCCCGAGCCGGAGACATCCTGGGGCGGCGTCGCATGTTCGTCGCCGGGCTGGGGCTGTTCACCCTCGCGTCGGTTGCCGTCGGGCTCGCACCGACCGGATCCACCTTGGTTGCCGCCCGCGCGCTGCAGGGAGTCGGGGCTGCGGTTCTGGCACCCTCGACGCTCGCGCTGTTGACGGCGAGCTTCCCCGAGGGGCCTGAGCGCACGAGGGCGACCGCGGCCTACGGAGCGGTGGCCGGGATCGGCGCGAGCGTCGGACTGGTCGTCGGCGGACTGCTCGCCGATCTGGTGTCCTGGAGGGCCGGCTTCTTGGTCAACCTGCCCATCGGGATCGTGATGCTGATCGCCGGTCTGCGTGTCCTGCCAGAGACACCGCGCTCACCGGGACGGTTCGACATCGCCGGCGCGCTGCTCGCTACGGCGGGGCCCGCCGCGCTTGTCTACGGGTTCGTGCGGGCCGGCGACGACGGCTGGGCGGCTCCGGTGCCCCTGGCCTCGATCGGCCTCGGCGCGGTCCTCCTGCTCGGACTCGTCGCCGTCGAGCGCACCGCCCGCCAGCCCGTGATGCCCCTGTCACTCTTCAAGAACCGTGAACGCGTCGGAGCCTACGCAGCCCGCATGCTCTTCATCGGCGCCATGATGGGCTTCTTCCTGCTCACCAGCCAGTACCTGCAGGACGAGCGCGGATTTTCCGCGCTGGCCGCCGGTCTCGCGTTCTTCCCGATGACGGTCGTCAACTTCGTCGTCGCGATCGCCGTCCCCCGCCTGCAGCAGCGCACGAGCGGCCCCCTGCTTCTCGTGGTCGGACTCGTGCTGGCCACCGCCGGCATGGGCTGGCTCGCCGCCATCGACGCCACCACCTCCTACGCGCTCGGCGTCGCCCTCCCCATGGCCCTGATCGGTGCCGGCCAGGGCCTGGCGTTCGGGCCACTCACCGCGTCCGGGATCGCCGGGGTCCGAACCTCCGACGCCGGCGCAGCCTCGGGCATCGTGAACTCCGTCCACCAGCTCGGCGGCGCGCTCGGCATGAGCCTCGTTCTCGCTGTCTCCAGCACCTACCCCGCCGCGATGCTCGCCGGCACCGTCCTGCTCGGCGCAGCACTGCTGGCCGCCACCGTCCTGGTACTGCCCACCGCGACGCGACCGACCGGGCCCTGACGAGCCGGGTACCAGCAGGGCCTGCCTCATTCGCTCGACCGTTCCTAGCGTGGAGAACATGACGACGAACCCGATTCCCACCCTGACGCTGAACAACGGCGTCACGATGCCCGCCCTCGGCTACGGCGTCTTCCAGACCCCGCCCCAGGAGACCGTCGACGCGGTCACGGAGGCGCTGCGCGTCGGCTACCGGCATCTCGACACCGCTGCCGCCTACGGCAACGAGCGTGAGGTCGGCGAGGCACTCCAGCGCTCCGAGATCGACCGCGGCGACGTCGTCGTCGAGACGAAGGTCTGGGCCAGCGACTACGGGTACGACGAGACGCTGCACGCGTTCGAGAAGGCGTCGGCCAAGCTCGGCCTCGAGCAGATCGACATCCTCATCCTCCACCAGGTCGCGGCCAACCTGTTCGACCGGACGATCGACGCCTACCGCGCGCTCGAGCGGCTCCTGGCCGACGGCCGCGTGCGCGCCATCGGCGTCAGCAACTTCCCCGTCGCGCGTCTGGAGCAGCTCATGGACGCGACCGATGTCGTCCCCCACCTCAACCAGGTCGAACTGCACCCGTACCACTCCCAGCCGGGGCTGCAGGCCTTCCACCGCGAGCACGGCATCCTCACCCAGGCCTGGTCGCCGATCGGCGGCATCACCTTCTACCCCGGCCCCTGGGGCGACGACCGGCGCAGCGTCATGGACGACCCGACGATCCGCGAGATCGCCGCCGCCCACGGCGCCACGCCCGCACAAGTCATGCTGCGCTGGCACGTGCAGCAGGGACGCTCCGCCATCCCCAAGTCGGTCAACCCCGACCGAATCCGCCAGAACCTCGACGTCGCAGGGTTCACCCTCTCGGCCGACGAGCTCGCCCGCATCGACGCCCTCGACACCGGCACACCGTCCGGCCCCGAGCCCGAGCGCGAGTTCGACGCCACCATGCTCTTCCCGATCCCCGAAGCCTGAGGAGACGACCATGCAGTATCGACCGCTCGGACGCACCGGCGTCCAGGTCAGCCCGCTGACCCTCGGCGCCATGATGTTCGGCCCCTGGGGCAACGACGACCACGAGGACTCTGTCCGCATCATCCACCGCGCGCTCGACGCCGGGATCAACGTCGTCGACACCGCGGACGTGTACTCCGCCGGCGTCTCCGAGGAGATCGTGGGCGCGGCCCTCAAGGGCCGACGCGACGAGGTGTTCCTCGCGTCCAAGTTCTTCATGCCGATGGGCGAGGACCCGAACCACCGCGGTGGGTCACGACGCTGGATCATGCGGGCCGTCGAGGACTCGCTGCGCCGCCTCGGCACCGACCACCTCGACCTGTACCAGGTGCACCGGCCCGACCCCGCCGTCGACGTCACCGAGACGCTCGGCGCCCTGACCGACCTCGTGCGGCAGGGCAAGATCCGCTACATCGGGTCGTCGTCATACTCCGGGTCGCAGATCGTCGAGGCCCAGTGGGTCTCCCGGGAGGGTCACCTCGAGCGGTTCGTCACCGAGCAGCCGCCCTACTCGATCCTCGTGCGCGGCATCGAGGAAGACGTGCTGCCCGCCGTGCAGCGCCACGGCATGGGGACCCTCACCTACAGCCCGCTCAGCGGTGGCTGGCTGTCGGGCCGGTGGCGCAAGGGCGCCGACGCCGCTCCCACGTCGAGCGCGCGCCCCGGCGCCCGCTTCGACATGAGCAGCCCGGCGAACCAGCGCAAGCTCGACATCGTCGAGGAGCTTGCCCAGCTCGCGGAGCAGGCAGGGTTGTCGTTGATCGAGATGTCGATCGCCTGGGTGATCCGCCACCCCGGCGTCACCTCCGCGATCGTCGGCCCCCGCACCATGGAGCAGCTCGAGGCCTACCTGCCCGCCCTGGACGTCAGCCTCACCGATGACGTCCTCGACCGGATCGACGAGCTCGTCGCTCCCGGCGTCACCGTCAACCCCGACGACAACAGCTACGGCACCCACGAGCTCACCCCGGCCGCACGCCGCCGCTGACCCCAGCTTTCCGCCCACCGGCAGGAAACACCCCCAGCACCACCGAGAGGCTCTACCACCCATGCGAGCAACATTCATGTACGGACCCGGCGACGTCCGTGTCGAGGAGGTCCCCGACCCCACGATCGTCGAGCCGACCGACGCGGTCGTCCGCGTCACCCTGGCCTGCGTCTGCGGTTCCGACCTGCATCCATACCGGTCGATGCCGGCCACCGACGAGGGCGCCCCGATGGGGCACGAGTTCCTCGGCGTCGTCGAGCAGGTGGGTGACGCCGTCACTGACCTGGCGCCCGGAGACCTGGTCGTGTCCCCGTTCGCCTTCTCCGACAACACCTGCCCGTTCTGTCAGGACGGTTTCCACACCGCCTGCCAGCACGGCGGCTGGTACGGCGCCGGCGGCGTCGGCGGCGCGCAGGCGGAGAAGATCCGGGTCCCGCAGGCGTCCGGCACGCTGGTGAAGCTTCCGTCCGACGTGGACGAGTCACAGCTGCCCGGCCTGCTGACCCTCGCCGACGTCTACCTCACCGGCTACCACGCCGCCTTCATGGCCAAGGTGCGCCCCGGTCAGACCGTCACCGTGATCGGCGACGGCGCGGTCGGCCTGTCCGCCGTCCTGGCAGCGAAGCAGATGGGCGCCGACAAGATCATCCTCATGGGCCGGCACACCGACCGCACCGACCTCGGCAGAAAGTTCGGAGCGACGGACGTCGTCGCCGAGCGCGGCGCCGAGGGCGTCGCCAAGGTCATGGACCTCACGGGCGGCGAGGGCTCGCACGTCGTGCTCGAGGCCGTCGGCCACATGCCCGCCTACGAGCAGGCGTACGGGATCGTGCGTCCGGGAGGCGTGATCTCCCGCGTCGGCGTGCCGCAGTACGAGGACGCGCCCGTGGGCTTCGGGTCGCTGTTCGGCAAGAACGCGACCCTCAACGGCGGGCCCGCCCCGGTGCGCGCCTACATCGAGGCCGCGATCCCCCAGGTGCTCAGCGGCGAGATCGACCCCGGCCTGGTCTTCGACGCCGAGGTGTCGCTCGACGACGTGGCCGAGGGCTACCGCCTCATGGACTCGCGCGAGAAGCTCAAGGTGCTCGTGCGTCCGTGACTCCCGCGCGGGAGGGCGGGTCACCGGATCCGCCCTCCCGTCCGTTCCCGGGCGAGCGCCTGGGAATCGCCAACCACCGAACCCGGAGGAGCACAGCGATGCCCACCCAGGCCGCCCGCGAGAACCACGACGCACTGTTCGGAGACCGCGCCTCGACCCTGGCGCGGACCGACCCGGAGCTCATCGAGTACTTCGACGACTTCGCGTTCGACGACGTCCAGCAGGACGCCCCGCTCGAGCCGAGGACGCGCACCTTGGTCCAGCTCGCGGCGTTGATCGCCTGCGGCGCGCTCGGCGAGTTCCGGGTGCTGGCGGGCGGAGCGCTGCGCGTCGGGGTGACGCCGGTCGAGCTCAAGGAGGTGGTGTACCAGGCGGTGCCGTACGTCGGCATGGGCCGGGTGTTCGACTTCCTGCACGCCACTAACGAGCTGCTCACCGAGCGCGGCGTTGAGCTGCCGCTGCCTGGGCAGTCCACCACGACGCGCGCGACCCGCGCCGAGCGGGGACTCGCGGTCCAGAAGCAGATCATCGGGGACGAGGCGGTCGGCGCGATATACGCCCATGCCCCGTCCGACGAGCAGCACATCCAGCGGTACCTGTCGGCGAACTGCTTCGGCGACCACTACACCCGCGACGGGATCGACGTCCCCACCCGCGAGCTGCTCACCCTGTCCATGCTGGTTTCCCTCGGCGGGGCCGACCCGCAGGTCGCCGGCCATGTGCGCGCCAACCTGCGCGTCGGCAACGACCGGGCCATGCTGATCGCGGTGATCACCCAGCTGCTGCCGTACGTGGGTTACCCCCGCACCCTGAACGCGCTGCGCGCGCTCGACGACGTCGCCCCCGCCGTATCGCACGAGAACTGACCGCAGGAGGATTCGTGTCTGCTCGCACCTGGCTCATCACCGGCGTCAGCTCAGGCTTTGGCCATGAGCTGACCACACAGCTGCTCGAACGCGGCGACAAAGTCGTCGGCACCGTGCGCTCCGCCGAGAAGGTCGCTGACCTGTCGGGCCGGTACCCGGACACCTTCCGTGCACCGTTGCTCGATGTCACCGACCCCGCGGCCGTACGCGACGTCGTCGACCGTGCCTTCGCCGGAACGCTCTTCGACGACGACGGTCGGGTCGACGTCGTGGTCTCCAACGCCGGCTACGGGCTGTTCGGCGCCGCCGAGGAGCTCAGCGACGCCCAGGTCGACCGCATGATCGCCACGAACCTGCGCGGTTCGATCGCGCTGATCCGCGCCGCGCTGCCGCACCTGCGCGCCCAGGGAGGTGGGCGCATCGTGCAGATCTCCTCCTACGGCGGCCAGGTCGCCTTCGCCGGCAACTCGATGTACCACGCCACCAAGTGGGGCATCGAAGGGTTCGCCGAGGCCGTGGCCCAGGAGGTCGCAGGGTTCGGTATCGGCATCACGATCGTCGAGCCCGGCGGGGCGCGCACCGAGTTCCGCTACGGCTCCGCCCAGGTCGCCGAGCTCATGAACGCCTACGACGACACCCCCGCGCACGCCTTCCTCGCCATGCTCGACCCCGCCAACGGCCTCGCACCGGGCGACCCGGCCCGCATGGCCGCACGCATCATCGAGTCCGTCGACGTCGAGCCCGCACCCCTGCGCCTCGTGCTCGGTTCCCAGGCGCTGGACAGCACCATCGACACCCTCCGCCGCCGCGTCGACGGCTTCGAGGCGCAGCGCGACCTTGCGGCGTCCACCGACTTCCCCGCCGGCGAATGACGCCCCCCGAACCCAAGGAGAACACCATGACCGACTGGAACCCCGACGACCTGGCAGCCATCGACGCCGACGGCGAGCTACGCGTCGCCGCCCACCGGCCCGACGGCACCCTGCGCAACCCTCGTATCGTGTGGCACGTCGTCGTCGACGACGACCTGTACATCCGATCCGTACGCGGCACCGAAGGCGCCTGGTACCGCGGCGTTCAGCGCACCGGCACCGGCCAGATCGACTCCGGCGGCATCCACGCGGACGTCACCTTCACCCACGACGACAGCCGCGACGACGCCATCGATCGCGCGTATCACGCCAAGTACGGCAACGGCTCCGCCGTCGAGGCCATCACCAGCCCCGCGGCCACCGCCACCACCCTGCGCGTCCACCCGCGCTGACCAACCCGCCCGGCGACACGCGGCACGGGCACTGCGCCTCCCGGTCGGTGCTCCTGGGCTCGAGGAACAGGAGGACCGATGATCGGGCTGGAGCTGGTCGTGATCCTCGGCGCCGTGATCCTCGCGTGCGGGGTACTCGCGCGCCGTACCGGTGTCGCCGGACCCGTCCTGCTCCTGGTCGCGGGAATCGCACTCGGCTTCGCGCCGGCCCTGCGGGACGTCCACCTGCCACCCGAGCTCATGCTCCTGGTGTTCCTGCCCCTCCTTCTCTACTGGGAAGCACTCACCTCCTCGTTGCGCGAGATCCGCGCCACCTTCCGAGGGGTCGTCCTGACCAGCACGCTGCTCGTCGGGCTCACGGCAGGCGCCGTCGCAGTGACGGCGCACGCACTCGGGCTGCCCTGGGGGCCCGCCTGGGTGCTCGGAGCGGCACTTGCCCCCACCGACGCCACCGCCGTGGGAGCCCTGGCCCGCGCACTGCCTCGCCGGACCATGACCGTGCTGCGCGCCGAGGGGCTCGTCAACGACGGCACCGCCCTCGTGATCTACGGGGTCGCCGTCGGCGTCACGGTCGGCGAGGAGACACTGACGGCCGGTCACGTCGCCGGGCTGTTCGCCGTCTCCTACCTCGGCGGGATCGCGATCGGGCTGGCGACCGCCGCCGCGGCCGGGTTCGCCCGGCAGCGCATCCACGACCCCGTGCTGAGCAACGTCCTCACACTCCTGCTGCCGTTCACCGCCTACCTCCTGGCGGAGCTGATCGAGGCCTCCGGCGTCCTCGCCGTCGTCGTCGCAGGGCTCGTGATGAGCCAGCTCGGGCCACGCCTCGGCTCGGCCGCGATCCGTCAGCAGTCCACCCCGTTCTGGACCCTCACCACTTACCTCGTCAACGCCGCCCTGTTCGTCCTGGTCGGCATCGAGGTCCAGTCCGCAGTCCGCGGCCTGACCAGCACCGACCTCCTGACGGCCGCCATCGGAGTCGTCGCCGTGTACCTGGTCCTCGTCGCGGTGCGGTACACCTTCCTCGTCGCCTCCGCCTACACGATCCGGCTCCTGGACCGTCGCCCATCACAGCGCACACGTCGGGTCTCCAACCGTGCCCGGGTGGTCTCCACCATGGCGGGCTTCCGCGGCGCAGTCTCCCTCGCCGTCGCCCTCTCGATCCCCACCACCCTTGCCTCCGGGGCAACCTTCCCCGACCGGGACCTCATCGTCTTCATCACCGTCGGCGTCGTCACCGCCACCCTCGTGATACAAGGTCTCCTGCTAGGGCCCACGGTCCGGTGGGCACGCCTGCCCGACGACGACGGCGTGGACCAGGAACGCCAGCTCGCCGAGGTCACCGCAACCGAAGAAGCCCTGGCGGCCCTCGACGAGATCGCTTCTGACCTCGGCACCGACCCGGCCGTCGTCGACCGGCTACGCGGCGAGTATGAAGAGCACCTGCTCGTCTTGCGCTCCCGAGCCGGCGCACCGGAAACACCTGCCTCCGCGGCCCGACTGGACGAGGAATACACCCGGCTGCGACTTGCGCTCCTCGCCCGAAAACGCGACGTCGTGATCCGACTGCGCGACAACCGCGACATCGACGACACCGTCCTCCGCCAGGTTCAAGCCCGCCTCGACGTCGAAGAACTCCGCCTCGGGCCCCTACCTACCGACCGCGACTAAACCACGGCCGCAGCACAGACGCTCAGCGTCGTCGCACATGAGCGGCTCAGGCTCAGTCTCCGAACTGATCCGGAAGGGCGGAAGTCGGAGCTATCGCGGACGCATACCGTCCGGCCACGACACTCTGGCCGTTCTACTCACTCGCTGCCTTGGCCTCTCAGGGGCGTACCCGGCCAGCCCGCCTGGGTGGCACTTTCAGCCTGGCGTTCTGCAAGCAGGTGCATGTACGCGCTCCAGTCTCGTCCCGCCCGCCTCGTCCAGTTCACAGCAGCCGCGACACTCAGGCCTAACAGATCAGAGATCACTGGTGCAGGTAGGTCGGCGGCTAATCCGATGAGGGCCGCGTTGCGCGACTGGCGTACGGACAGCCCGTGAGCGCGCAGACGATTCGCGAGCCCGGTGTAGGTCACGTGGCCGGCGGTGCCACGTCCCGGAAATAGCCACGCGGGCGCGTTTGATTTCGGATCGATCAGTGGCGTCCCCCTGGCGGAGGCAGGCGCGGGCAAACCAGTGAGGAGACGGCCCAGCCTCGGAGGGACTGTGACCGCCGGTGCCCCGCTTGTCACGCGGAAGTCGGTAACCGTGTTCGTCCCGGGCGCCATGATGAGGTTGTCGTGAGTGAGTTCGACAATCCGCTGGAGCGGGATCCCGTAGAGCAGCAGGAGCGCTCCTGCCGCGCGTACGTCGTCGGGCATCGTTGCGTCGGTGAGGCACCGTCGCAGCTCGGTCCACCGCTCGTCCTCGCTCATCAGGATCGCGGGTTCAATCCGCCCGGGGTGCGTCACGGTGAGGCGTCCGACCAGACGGCGCCGCGCTGCCCAGCGGACAAAGTCGCCGGTCGCGGCCCGTTGCGCGTGCGTGGCCTGCCCGAGCCAGAGCTCCAGGTTCGACTGGTCGAGGCCTTCGAGGGTTAGTGAGCGAGATTCAAGCCACTGGAGCAGCGCACCGACCGCGACGATTCGCTGCCAGGCATTGCGGAACTGGGGGTAAGTGAAACGCCCGGTCTCCTCGTACCGTCGCCGTGCCCGGCGCAGGTACCACCAGGACGCGTAGGCGCGCACGATCGAGCGGGTACTCGGCGGGAGATCGGCGGTGAGCTTCTCGGCAATGACGTCCAGACGCGCCACCGGATCGTGGCGCTCAGGGATAATGTCGAGGTCGACCAGGGTGCGCCGCAGGGACCACACCTCACGCTCGTCGAAGGCGTCGAGGGCGTCGTGGCTGATCGTCGTGCCGTGGTCGAGGAGCTCGCGCAGCACGCGTGCGCCGCCTCGAGGGTTGGTCAGCCACCTCATCACCGAACGCGGGCGCCGGCTGCCGCGCAGCGCGGTCGTCAGCGTTCCGATCGAGCTGTCGGGCGGCGCGTCCCCGAAGGCCGCACGTAACTGGTCCCCCAACGCGCAGCGGACGCACAACAGGTTCTTGTAGGGCTCTTCACCGCCACCACATCGCAGGCAGACGTACGAGTACCGGTAGCTGCCAGAGCAGGGGCCGCAGGTTGTCGGGACGAGTAGCTCGTCCTCGGACGGCGCACGGGGGTGCCCGACCAAGACGCGGGTCTTCGAGCAGGAGGCACAGGGGCGCGGCGATGCTCGACCTCGGTGGTAGCAGGTCGCGCAGACGTGCCCCACGGGCCAGCGTGCGGAGTAGACCCGCATCTCGCCGCAGATCGCGCAGCGGACCGGTGCGCGCACGTAGGCCTTGCGAGATGTCGCCATCAGGCGTGGCCGGGCCGGCGGATCCTCGTGCGTCGCACCTCGGGAGCGGGTCCACCCGGTCCTGCCGTGCCAGTCCCCTTGGCGACCTGCTGGTCGACCTCGACAACACGCAGCAGGTCGTTCGGGGTGCACTGCAGGATGTCGCAGAGTGCGGCGAATGTGTCGGTGCTCAACCGCTGCGGGGTGGCCGTAACGAGGCGATACACCTGCTCGCGAGAGAGGTGAACGCCGCGCTCGGCGAGCAGCGGAACGAGGTCCGTGGTGGCGTACAGTCCCCGTTCAGCCATACGGAGGCGCAGATCCCATTCGACGGCCATCTTCTTGATCACGAGTGTTCCTCCTCGGGGTCGTGCCACAGGTCTGGTTGGTGGGAGGTGATCGCCCGTCGAAGCAGGGTGTTGCGGTAGGCGTCGGACACGCCGGTATAGATGGCCGTGGTGGCGGCGTAGGCGTGGCCGACCTGCTCTTGCACGAACCGCTCGGGGTAGTCGAACTCGACCAGGTGCGTGACGTAGGAGTGGCGCAGGCTGTGCAGGTCCAGAGTCGGGTCCAGGCCAGCGGCGTCGCGGGCCCGGGCGAAGGCAGTGTTGATCCCACGCCAGTCGAGCCTGCTACGTCGCTCGGTCATCCACACCGCCGGGTGCTTGCCCGGATCGAAGCGGGGGCGCACCTCGTCGATCCACTGGTTGAGGACGGGCACCACCCAGTCCATCTCCGGCACGAGCATGACCGTCCTGCGCTGAGCTGCTCCCCCTCGCCTGGCCTTGCCCCACCTCACGTACAACGCGCCGAACCGGCCGAACGCCGGAACCTTGGGGTTGCGGCGCAGGTCATGCAGATCGAGGCCCCATGCCTCACGTCGGCGAAGTCCGAAGGCGTAGACCATCTTGAGGATTGCGGCGTCGCGTTGGGCGGCCATGGATCCCTTGCGACGCCTGCTGCGCACCGTGTCGACGAGGTCGTCCGCCGCGTCGAACAGGAGCTGCACCTCGTCATAGGTCAGTGGCCGGCGCCCCGGGGAGCCTTCATATTCACTGGCGTGCACGACGCTGTTCCACTCGTCGAGCACCTGCTGCGGCGCTTCCCCGAACCGCTCCAGGCACACCGCAGCCCACCCATACCGCGGGTCCGTCAGGTACTCCAGGAACATGCGCAGGTGCCCGGTGTAGGACCGTGCCGTCGAGACCTGTCGAGCGCCCTCCTGCCCACTGATGAAAGCCTCGACCTCCGCCGCCGTCCACTGCCACGGGTACAGGTTCGAGAACTCGACCATGCGTCGGACCATCCGAAGCCGATGCCCGATCGTGCTGGCCTTCAGGAAGCGCACCCGCTGTTGGCGCGCCCAACCTTCAAGCATCGCGTCCATCACCGCGGACTCGGGCTGAAGCAAACCCAGCCCGTCGACCAGAACCAGCCGCGCGGCACCGGGCAGCTCGGTCGTTGAGCTCGACTCAGTCACGGTTGCATCTAACACAACATTGAGTCATGGAGGCAAGAGGGCCTTGTCAGCACTCAGTGCGCGCGCCAACGTTCACTCCAGGGATGCGTTTCCGCTGGTCGCCGCAGGTGCAACAAGGTCCATCGGATGCAACTCCGGACGTAAGCGCACGAATCGCAACAGATGACGGTACGAGCTGCCCGACCATGCCGCGTCCGCCGACACCTCCACCACCACCGGATTCACCCGCGTCAGCTCCACGGGCCCGCGCTCCCGCCCGAACCTTCCGAACTCCCCGGCCGGCACGACCGCCGGCCACGGGTGCTCCCCCATCGGGGCACGCAGCACGTCGGCGAGCGCCCGCCGTGCGACTGGGTTCAGAGGTCCGGTGCGGCCCACGATCCGCAGATGCCCGTTGACGGGCAGGCCGGCCACCACCTGCTCGGGAGCAGTCCGGGGGCCGATGACCGCGGCGCAGACCACGTCCACGGTGCTGCGGTGCTTGACCTTCAACCAGTCACGCTGGCCACCGCGATAGGGCTGATCGGCGCCCTTGACGACCAACCCCTCGACGCCGGCCACGATGTAGGTCTCGAACCACTCACGCGCTTCGTCGACGTCGCTGGTGGTCGGCGAGAGGTTCAGCGGTGGCCGCCAGAGCGCTGCGAGGTCCTCGAGTAGTGCTCGACGCAGCGAGAACGGCATGGCGCGCACGTCGTCCCCGCCGGTTGCCAGGACGTCGAAGACCGCCGCCGAGGCGGGGTGGACGCGGGCGTGCTGGGCGGCCTTGCGGGGGCCTCGGCCCATGCGTTCTTGCAGGGAGCCGAAGTCGAGCCGTCCCGCTGTCCAGATCACGATCTCGGCGTCGAGAACCGTGCCGGAAGCCAACTGCTCGGCGGCCGCGGAGATCTCCGGGAAGGCGCTGGTGAGGTCTGTGCCGCGGCGAGACCACAGGCTCACCTGGGCGCCGTCGCGCGCGATCACGCACCTGAAGCCGTCAAATTTGAGCTCGTAGGAACATCCGCCGGGCAAGGCGGTCGGGGCGGGGATCTGCGCGACCGGGCGGGCGAGGACGACGTCGACCGGGAGCCGCAGCCCCGGCGGCAGGCTCATGGTCAGCCCGGGATGTCGCGGGGGGCGTGGTGGACGCCGATCGCCACAGCCATGACGTGCTCCCTTCGCCGATTCCCTCGGTCACGGTAGGGACGCTGAGCGGGTGCACGCACGCGGAAGGGGCACCGTCACCCCACCGCATGCAGCGGGGCAGCGCGATGAGCGGTACGCGAGCGGCGCGCGGACCCCGGGTGGGCGGGGATGAACGCGTCCGTCTGCGGGGTGGGCAGCGTCAGCGTCCACCGCTGCGGGCGACCGCGTGACTGCAGGTCGACGTCGAGCTCGCAGCGTCGGAGATAGCCGGCGCCGGCGTCGACTCCGGACCACCTGGCGGTCGCGTACAGCCGCAGCGCCGCGTGCTCCCATTCGCCCGTGGCCACAATGCCGCTGCCCCGGTCTCGGGCCCGCGCGGTCAGCCGCCGGCGGTCTGCGACGGTCAGGCCGACAGCGGGCCCGGCGACGACGTAGGTGAACCCGTCGAGCAGCGCGGCGAGGACCTCGGGGCCACGGCCGGTGACGTCCGGGATGACGACGAGGCGGTCGATGCCTACGCCCGCATCGACGGCGGCCAGCAGACCGAGGTCCGGCATGCCGACGATGGCGATCCAGTCGTCCTTGTGCTGGGAGGCGGCGAGCAGCGCGAGCAGCAGGCTCGACGAGCCGCCAACGACGGAGGTGGAACCGGTCGGGAGCCGGCCGCCATCCAGGACCGCGGCGAAGGGCTCGGTGAGCTCCTCCTCTCGCGTCTGCTCCCCCGTGACGCCCGCCGCCGACGCGATGTCCTCGTGTCGGCCCCGCACGCTGCGGTGACGCACGCCGGTGCGCAGCTCGGCTGCCGCGAGGGCGGCCCGAGCGACGTCCAACTGAGCGGGCATGGTCACCCCAGCATTATGACCACGGTTCGAACAGGTGTTCTACTCTGGCGGTGAGACAGAGCAAGAAGGCGGGAGGGCACCATGCTCGCTGAACGCGTTCGCGGCCTCGACGCGACGGTCGTGGCCGAACTGACGTCGGCGCCGGTCGCCGTGTCGTGCGGATTCCCCTCCCCTGCCCAGGACTACTACGAGGGTCCGGTGGACCTGTCCTCGATGCTCATCGAGGACAAGGCGGCCACGTTCATCGTGCGCGCCAGCGGGCACTCGATGACCCGGGCCGGGATCAGCGACGGCGACGAGCTGATCGTCGACCGATCGAAGCGACCGCGTCCCGGCGACGTCGTCGTCGCCGTTCTGGACGGCGAGCTCACCGTCAAGCGCCTGGACGTCACCGCAGACGGTGTCGTGCTGCGGGCCGAGAACTCGGCCCACCCGGACCTGGTCGTCGGCGAGCTGGCCGACCTGCAGGTGTGGGGCGTCGTGACGTACTGCATCCACCACCTGCGGTGAGGGGACCTCGAGGACGGAGGGCGGCACGGTGATCGCACATGTCGACGTCAACAGCGCCTACTGCTCGTTCGAGCGCGTCTTCAACCCGGCGTTCGAGGGTGTCCCCTTCGTCGTGCTGAGCAACAACGACGGCATGGTCGTCGCCGCGTCGCGCGAGGCGAAGGCGCTCGGCCTGGACCTCGGCAAGCCGTGGTTCGAACTGCGCCCCCTGGCCGCGCGAATGGGCCTGGTCGCGGTGTCCAGCAACTACGAGCTGTACGGCGACATGAGCCGGCGCGTGATGCAGGTCCTCGAGCGGTACACCCACGACCTGGACGTCTACTCGATCGACGAGGCCTTCCTCGCCGTTGACCGCCGCACGGCCGCCGACCCCGAGGCGATGACCGACCTCGGCCGGCAGGCGAAGGACTCCCTGCGCCGCCTGGTCGGAGTGCCCGTGTGCGTCGGCGTCGCTCCGACCCGCACCCAGGCGAAGCTCGCCAACCGTGCCGCGAAGAAGCTCGACGTCTTCGAGGGCGTCTGCGTGTGGCCGGCGACCCGGCCGGCGTGGCGCGAGCAGCTGATGCGGTCCCTGCCGGTGTCGCAGGTGTGGGGCATCGCGTCACGCCTGGAGAAGCGGCTCGCGGGGTTCGGGATCACCACGATCTGGGACCTCGCCACGGCGAACCCGGCGATGATCCGCCGAGCCTTCAACGTGGTCGTCATGCGCACGGCACTCGAGCTGCGCGGGGTCGCGTGCATCGGGCCCGAGGCGGACCGCACCGGGAAGAAGGACCAGCTGATCGTGTCCCGGTCGTTCTCCCAGAAGATCAGCACCCGGGCCGGGATCCGCCAGGCGCTGTCGATCTACGCCCAACAGGCCGCAGCTCGCCTCGTGCGCCACAACCAGGTCGCCAAGAGCCTCGACGCGTTCGCTGGCACCAGCCCGTGGGCGACCCAGCAGCACTACCCCGCCGTGCGCGTCCAGCTGCCGGCGCCCACGGCTGACCCCGTCGAGCTCACCCGAGCCGCGCACCGTCTCCTGGACCAGATCCCGGACGGCACTCCGTACGCCCGCGCCGGCATCATGCTCACCGACCTGCGCCCCGCCGGTGTGCAGCCAGCCTTCGACCTGTTCGCTATGCGACACGAGACCGCTGGCATCGCCACCCTCGTCGACACCATCCAGAAGAAGGTCGGCCGCGACATGATCGGCCTCGGCTACGGCGGGTTCCGCCCCGGGCCGTCCTGGCAGATGAAGCGCCAGATGCTCACCCCGCGAGCCACGACCCACTGGGACGAGCTCATCACCGTCAAGGCCTGATCCGACGCCGGCGCGTCGCCTGGCTGGGCAGAACTCGTGGGCCTCTACTCGTCGACGTCGTCGAGGCCGCGCTCGAGGACGGCCTCGAGCTCGGCGGCACTGGGCAGCGCGGCGCGCGCATCGTCAGGGAGCCCGCGGTAGTCCGCGACGGCGACCGGGACCGAGGTGGAGGCGAGTGCGTACTGCACGCTCGGGCCGCTCTTGCCCGTGCACAGCAGGATCCCGATGGTCGGGGCGTGGATCTCAGGCCGGCGCAGCTCACCGTCGACAGCGGCGACGTACGCGCTCAACTGGCCGAGGTGACTGGGCTCGAACTGGCCGACCTTGAGCTCCACGACGATGTACCGGGGCGCTGGCTCCACGTGGAAGAGGAGCAGGTCAAGGACGTACTCGGTGCCGTCGCCGAGCGGGAGCCGGAACTGGCGACCGACCAGCGCCATGCCGCGGCCGAACTCAAGCAGGGTGTCCTGCAGGCGGTCCATCAGCGCCTGCTCGACGTCGCGTTCACGCTTGGAGGCGGCGTAGGCGAGGTGCTCGAAGACGTAGGGGTCCTTCACCAGCTGCTGCGCAAGGTCGGAGTCCGGGCCCGCGAGCGCCGCGCTGAAGTTCGACGGCGCCGCACCGAGGCTGGCACGGAGATCCATCTTGACGTGGTGCTCGAGGACACCGCGCGACCACCCGTCGACGGCGGCGCGCTCGGCGTACCAGTCGCGCTGGTCGCGCGCGTCGAGGCGGTCGAGCAGCACACGGACGTGGCCCCACGGAAGTCGTCCCACAGCCTGTGGGACATTCTCGGGCCAGGATTCCGCGAACGCGCGCATGTACATCAGGTTGGACCGGGACCAGCCGCTCTGGTCCGGGAACTCGCGCTTGAGGTCCGCGGCGAGGCGGGTCACGATCTTCGCTCCCCAGCCCGCCTCCTGCTGGCGTTCGAGGATGTCGCGCCCGATCGACCAATACAGGCCCAGCAGCTCGGTGTTCGCCGCGCGGACCGCGCGCAGCTGCGTGGCACGCACGCGGGCCTTGAGGGCGGCCAGCAGGTCGGCGTACCCGGCCGGTTCCAGGGCTGCGTCGTCGGTGGCCATGCCCGAAGTTTGCCCGGGGGCTCTGACACCCAGCGTCCCGGCGCGCGGTGTCAGCTGCCCCGCGCGATGGCGCCGAACTCGTCCGGGGGGATGTCCATGCCGTCGGGCAGCACGATCGCGAGCGGCGTGGGGGTCAGGTCCTCCCGGTCGTCCGGGAAGTCGCTCACCGAGTAGACACGGTAGGGCGACCGGTCGACGCCGCGGATGGTCACCGGCATGTTGGCCGCGGTGCCCGCCGCGAGCGCCGCGGCCACGGTGTCGGCGTCGACGGCGTGCGCGCGGGGGTGGAAGATCCGCACCGCGTACGCGAGCGGCTGGCCGTCGACGAGGTAGTGGAGCTTGGACTCGACGGCGATCATGCTCGCCTCGTCCTTGAGGAAGGTGGTGAACGGCTCGCCCCCGACGCCGCTGAGGGTGACGTCGAGTCCACCGAGGTCGCTGTCGATGATCACGTTGCCCTCGGCCAGCAGGCGCGCCTTACGGATCTCGGCTCGCTGCGCCAGCGTCATCTGCTCGGGCACGCGCAGGGTGATGTCGAAGTGCTTGGACAGGACGCGGAGGTCGTCGATCAGCTGCCGGTCGTACGCGCTGATCAGGTGGCGGCGATGCTCGTCGGTGTCGCCGTTGGTGCCCATCTGGGCGAACATCTTCCCCGCGCGCCACAGCTCGAGGATGACCTTGGAGCCGGACTCGAGGTGGTCGATGAGCTGGACTGCGCGTGCCGCCTGGATCGCGTCGCCGCGATGTAGCCGGCTCGCGGAGACGGTGAGGTCGACCGGGACGTTCTCGGTGGGCTTCCTGTGGTCGGGGTTCGAGGTGTCCAGGATCGTGATGGTCAGGTCCAGGCCGCACTCGAGCGCGGCCAGGATGCGTCTCCCGCGCTGGCCGGCGTGCCCGTCCATAGTGCCGCGCACGATCTGCAGGATGTCCCCGCTCGGGGTGGTCACACGCAGGTCGACCTGTCCGCGCACGAGCGGCGGCGGCCGCAGGTGCACGTTGACGTCGGTGAATTCCTTGTCGAACCACTCCGCACCGGTCAGCTCAACCTTGGCGATCTCGTCGGCGCCCAGGTCAACGGGGGTGCCGAATGCGCGTGCGTCCTCGTAGCGGCGCCGGGCTTCCTCGCCGACCGGACCGGGCACGAAGCTGATCCGGCTCGCCAGCGGTTCTTCTTCCATCGCACGCGGGTGGCGCGCGCTCACCCGGGTCGCCACGCCGTCCGGCCCGGTCGTGACCTGCAGGTCCCAGTGCAAGCTCCGGGCGGCCAGGCTCTCGCCCATGCTGGTGGCGTACTCGTCGATGTCCGCGGCAGTGGTCAGCCCCTGGCGCTCAAGCCCGGCGATGCGCAGGTCGTCCATGCGCTGGTCGTGGGTGAAGTGCTTCCACACGCGAGGGTGCTCCGCCAGGGCCAGGTCCAGGCGGGCCTGGCCGATGGTCGTGCCAATCTCGACGACGGCCGGCTTGCCAGCCAGGGAGCGCACGAAGTCGCGCTCCTTGGGGGTCAGGTTGCACGGGACGACGAGCACCCACCTGCGCGGGTTGTGTTTCATCGCGGCCTTGAACGACTTGGTGATCTGCTGTCGGCGGGGACGGAACCCGCCGGAGAACCCCTCGGGGAAGTACTTGAGCTGGTAAATCGTGTCGATCGTGCCGTCGGGCAGGGTCAGGTCGAGGTCGATGCCGCCGTCTCCGCCGCGACCGTCCACAGGTTCAAGGACACCTGGACCGCCGCTGCAGATCTCCGTCAGCAGGGCGTTGACGATCCGGTCGAACAAGGGCTGCCCGCAGGTCTTCCACGGGAACAGATCGTCGCCAGCCCTACGCATGCGCGCCAGCGTACGGACCTCCACCGACGGGTGCCGCCCGCCCACATGCCCGCCCCTTGCGACTTCACCCCGCAAGGCCACATCGCACCACCGTCGGCGCAGGGCTCCCCGCGGGCCGTCTAGAGTCTCGCCGTGAAGGTGACCGTGACCTACGAGACGATCCCGCCGGACAACTCCGGCACCCACGAACTCGACCTGCGCGAGGCGAGCGCCGAGGCCGACACCTACGAGGAGGCCTACGCCGAGCTGCGCGGTCAGACTCGTGAGGGCGAGCGGATCATCACCGTGCGCGTCGTCCCTTCCTAGGAGCACCCGGCGAGAACAACGAGGGGCGAGGCGCGGTGTGCACCTCGCCCCTCGTGTTGCTCGCGTCACTGGGTGATGACCTGGGACTCCCCGATCCGGATCGTCGTCTGCTCGTCGAAGTCCAGCGGGATCGCGCCAGTCTCGCCGATGCCGTTCCACTCGACGGTCCAGTACGACGTCGCGGTCACGGCGTACTCGCCCTGCCGGGTGAACGTGTGGCCGCAGTCGGGCGACTTCTTGGTGTCGTACTCGTCCGCGTACGGGGTGCCCGGGCCGGTGCAGGTGACGCTGCTGCCATCGCCCATGTTCCAGACGATCTTGTCGACCTTGGCCCTGGCGGTCACGGTGTATCCGCCAGCGGACGCCGTTCGCGTGATCGGCCCCATGGTCGTCCCACCGGGGTTCTCGGCCCACATCCACGTCGGCAGTCCCACCAACCCCATGCTGCCGGCGGTGTCCTCGGGGATGATGCCGATGTCGATCGCGTGCAGGCCCATCGACGCGACTGCCTCGCGAGCGAGATCCTCCGGGTCCGGGGGCGGCGGGGCGTCCGGTGCCGACGCCGCCCAGAAGAGGATCTGCTGCGTGGGGCCACCACCGAGCTGTCCGCCACTTCCACCGGTGATCGAGTCGTTGCAGACGTGAATCGCGCCGTCCTTGTGGCCCTTCCATACGGGGTTCGACTTCGGGGGCTGGGGGTCGGCCAGCCCGACGTAGATGCACGAGCGGCCGTCGACAGTCACGGCGACGGGGTTGCCTCCACCGCCACCACCGGACCCACCACCATCGCCACCACCATCGCCGCCACCAGACCCGCCGCCGTCGCCGTTCCCATCGCCCGACCCATCGTCGGTAGCCCAGATCAGGCAGATGCCGGTGCGGTCATCGTGCTTCTTGCACAACGGGCCTGCCGCGTCGGCGGGAGCTGCGACCAACGCGAGAGGGACGATGAGCGCCGCGAGCGCGGCGAGCCGTCTCAGCATTTGCCGTCCTCCTGCTCTGTGTAGTCAACCTTCCAACCGTCCGTGTCCGGGTAGTCGTAGTTGACGACGCCTACCCGCTGGACTCCCTTGTCGGGACGGTCAGCCGGCACGACCGACTTGCCGTCCTTGTCGACGACGTTGAGGTCGCTGACGTCGTAGCAGACCCGGAACTCGACGTACGGCAACTCGGGCGGGTTGGCCTTGGGCTTGTTGGTCAGATCGACCTTCGTGGCCTTGACCTCCACGATCTCTGTCGTTCCGATCTGCGTGAGCTCCTGGTCGCGCGATGCGGCAAGGAGGTTCTGGAGGTCGGCGAGCGCCGTCGTGCTCGCGACGTCCTTCAGGTCCTCCTGCTTGAACCCCTCAGGGTCCTGGAGCGCCGCGTCAGACGTCTCGTAGTAGTCGCGGACGGCCTGTTCGGCGAGCTCGGTCGCCTGCTCCTCCGGGGTCTTCGACTCCGACGGCGAGGGCGACGGGGACGGCGAGGTCGTGGCCGTCGGTGACGTCGCGTCGGTCGGTGTGGCATCGCCCCCAGGAGCGCCCTGCTGGCACGCGCCCAGGACGACGCTCATCCCGAGGACCGCGAGCGCGGTGGGGATGGTGCGGCGGGTGGTGCGGGTCATGGTGGGGGTCCTTCCCTAGAGGGCGGTGGCCATCAGGCGGTCGAAGTCGATGCCGGGGTTCTTGAGGGCAGCGAGGAGTTGTTCGGTCTCGGGCTCGAGGTCGCACTCAAGTTGTTCGGTCACGGTCAGGAGCCGGTTGATTGCTTCGGCTTCGGCCTCGGCGTTGTGGCTCTCGTGCGCTGCGAGGATACGCAGGCGCCACAGGTTCTCCTGGGCGGGTTCGATGCTGAGGCCGACGACGACGGCTTGCTCTGCGGCGCGCCAGCGGCCGTCCATGAGGCGGCGGCGGGCGAGCTCGTAGGACGCGTCGACGATCTCCGCGATGAGGCGGCGCTTGATCGGCTCGGCCCAGGCGTACCGGCGGCGGTGGGTGCCCTGGAAGGGCATGCCGCGCACGAGCTGAAGCGCGTTCTCGAGGTTCTCGGTAGGCGCGTTGATGGGGTCCTGGACGATGAGGGTGTCCCACTGTGCGGCGTCGGTGGTGACATCGGGGTGGAAGGCGTAGCCCTCGCCGGCCTGGTGCGGCGGGAGGTAGTCCTGCCCGTCGGGCGTCTTGCCGACCCAGCGGCGCAGCTTCGAGGTCGCGGTGTTCCTCGTGTTGAGGTTGTCCTCGGTGCGCCGGTCGGGCCAGATCGCGTCGTCGATCGCGGTGTGCGTGGCGCCGGGGTGCAGGGCGAGGTAGGTCGCGTACTCCAGGAGGCGGGCCCGCTTCGAGGGCTCGACCTTCCCGCCCGGGTTCAGGAGGTCCACGGGGCCTAGGACGACCACGCGGGGCGTCTCGTCCTCGTCTGCGGGCTCGTCGTCGGGCTCGGTCGCTGCGGCGGGCTCGTCGACGCCCTCGGCGGTCTCGGCGGGCGCGAGCTCCACGACATCAGCCGCAGCCTCCTCCCCCGCCTCTACGGCGGCGTCAGAGGCCACCGCGACGGCCGGGGCGCCCGGCGAAGTCTCCGGCTCCGTGACGGCGACGACGGCGACCGTCTCACCCTCCGCGGCGCTCGCGGCAGCATGCTCGTCCTCGTCGGCCTGGTCGACGTCGTCGACATCGGCAGGCGCGTGCAGGACGTCGTCCTGCAGGTCCGGGATCGCGGACACGGAGCCCACGGCGCGCTCGTCGGCAGGGTCGTCGACGGGAACGACCGACTCGACCTCGGCGAGGCTCGGGTCACGCACCGGCTCGCCCTCGAGCTCCTCGACGTCCGTCATCGCCGCGAGCTCGAGCAGGTGGCCGTACTGCTCGGACGGGAGCCGCTGAGGTCGCAGCTCGAGCCCGATCGGCGCGAGCGTCGCGACGTCGCCACCGGTGCTGGAGTCGGCCAGATCCAGCCCCCAGGAGGTGATGTGCTCACCGCTGGTGACCGCGGCCAGAGCGACGCGAGGCAGCTCGTCGATGAACCCCGCGAGCTCGTTGCGCTGCTTGTCCGTGATGTTGCCGCCGAGCAGCACGATCTCCGGCGTCCAGGCATCCGGCACAGTGCCGGCAGCGCGGGCCGCGTTCAAGTCCCCCACACCGGCCTCAGCGAGCGCCGCGCGGTCGTCGGCGGCGCGGGTGGCGAGGTGGTCGACGAGGCGGCCGATGGTGGGCAGGTAGCGGATGCGTCCGGTCTGGAGGGTGTCCTCGAGTTCGGGGAAGGCGCCGACAAGGGTGACCTGGAGGTCGTCGGCCCAGGTCGACAGGGCGAGTTCGATCGCCAGGGCGGCGAGGATCTCGCGGGTGTGCTGGTCGTCGCCGGTGATGGCGAGGGCGCCGAGGTGTTCGAGGTTGAGGAAGACGTGTCCGTCCTCCTCGTCGTGCCCGATGGTCACGAGCGCGGGGTACGGGGCGGGCGTGGCCTCCGCGACGTCGGGGGCGGTCTGCGGCGTGTGGTCGGTGTCGAGGCGCCAGACGGTCTGGTCGTCGGTGCCGATCCACGGGGCCGGCAGGGTGGTGGGCTCGGCGAGGTACAGGTCGAACTGGGTGGCGGTGAGGCGCGCGGCGCGCACGTCGGGCAGCGCGGTGCCCTCGGTGGTGCAGTGGCGGGCCAGGGCGCGCAGGGCGGTGTCGACGGTCTCGATGGACAGGCTGTCGGCGGTCGTGCGCAGCTCGGACTCGGTCTCGACGAGCTCGAGGCTGTGGGTGGGCATGCGCTGGCCGGGCTGGCGGCGGCGCTGCTGGTTACGGCGGCGGGCGATGACGAGTCCGAGGACGCCGGCAGCGAGGATCGCGCCGACGCCGTAGCTGGTGCGCGCGATCCACTGGTCAGCGTCGGCGTCCGCCGAGTCGGCCGTTTCGGTCGCGTCGGTGGTATCGGCGACCTCGACCGGGGCGGGCGCCTGCTCGGCGCGCTCCTGCGCCGCCTCAGCGACCGCCTGGGCGCGCGCGTCCTCGGCCTGTGCCTGCGCGGCGCTCTCGGCATCGTCCGCGGCCTGGCCTACGGCGCTCGCGGCTTCCGCGAGTTCGCCGGCGGCCTGCGCGACGGCGTCCGTGCGCTCCTGGGCAGCGGTGGTCGTGTCTTCGCCCGCGTGAGCGTCCTTCGCCTTCGTCGGCGCGCTCGTCTCGTCGGTCGTGCCCTTCGACGGCGCGGCCTGGCCGGGGATCTGGACGGTCCAGCCGACGTCGATGACGTCGGGGTCGCTCAGGTGCACGCCGCCGGGCTGTTCGATGTCGCGCGAGGCGTCGACGATCTCGGGGTAGCGGTCGGCGGCGCCGAGCTCGGCCTTCGCGATCGAGGACAGCGTGTCGCCGCGCTCGACCGTGACCTTCTTGCCCGCGCCCGTCTCGTCCTTGCCCGAGCCCTGGTCGGTGCCCTTGCCCGCCTTCGGGGCGGGGATCTGCAGCTCCCAACCGGCCTTGATGAACGACGCCTTGCCGTCCAGCACGGTGGGGTTGAGGTGGACGATCTCCTTGTACCTGTGCCCGTCGCCGAGGTGCGCCTCCGCGATGCCCCACAGGGAGTCCCCCTGCTGCACCGTGTAGGTGACCGTCTTCGGCGCCGACGTCGTCGCAGCGTCCTCGCTGGTGCGGGTGCGCTCGTCGGCGCTCGTAGCGGCCGTGTGTTCGTGCGCGTCGTCCGCCGCGGTGGCTGCGGCGGCCGGCTGGGCGATCGTCTGGACCGCGATCGGCTCGGCGGCGTGTGCGGGACCGGCGGACGCGGGGGCGGCGTTCGCGACGTTCGCGGCGGGGATGGCGACGAACAGCATCACGGCCGCGCCAACCAGCCCGCGGGCGGCGGCCTGCGGGGCCCTCAGGCCCGGCATGGGCGGGGCGCGCACCCCGCGCAGCTTCGCGCCGATCTCCACCAGCAGCGACAGCGTCAGCAGCGCCCACGCCAGCCAGGCCACGAGCTTGATCGCCGCGACGGCGAGGCTCCCGTCGTCCGGGCTCGTCAGCGCCGTCGTGACGTCGCTCCAGGACGGCGCACCAGCCTCGAACGGGTTGGCGCCCACCGCGAACAGCACGACCGGGAGGCCGACGATGATCACGAGGATCCCGACGACGGCCACCAGGCCCACAAGTCGACGTCGAAGTGTGGTCACTGCTCGACTCCCCCCATCACGCGCGTCAGACGCGCCTCGGCCTCTCCCGTCGCTGGAAGCGACCCAACCCCGACGATCGACAGGATCTTCGTGTCGTACCGGTCGTTCACAGTCACCACCAGCCGCGTCCCGTTCACGACGTTCACTGTGCCTCGCACGCCAGCTGCGGCCAGGTAGTCCTGCGCCGCGTTGCGGGCAGCCACCGGGTCGGCCGACACCCCGTGACCACGCATTGCCCGCGACCCGACGATCTCCTGGCCACCGGCGCGCGCGGCCTGCGCGGCGACGTCGCGCGCCCGCTGCAGGGTGTGCACCTGGCCGTTGAAGTCGACGGCGATGCCGACGAACAGCATCATCGCCAGTGCGGTGATCGCGACCCAGGTCGAGACCGATCCGCGCTCGGGGTCATCGTTCAGGCGCTCTCCTGCGCGCTGCCAGATCTTCATGTCAGCGCTCCCTGTAGGTGTCGAGGGGGCTCGAGGCGTGCCCAGTGATCGTCTTGCTCGAGGGGACGCCCGGGATCGAGACGCCGGCGAGGTTCACCACGCATGTGACGTCTGCTGTCACCGTGGCCCGTGTCCCGGCGGGGGCGGCGAACCCGCTGGTGTCGACGCGGACGCTCTGACGCAGGCACTTCACGTCCTGGTTGGCCAGGCTCGCGCTCGCACCAGACTCGGCGCGCGAAATCGCCTCCGGCTGGGTACGTGCGATCGACGCCGACCGAGCCGCCTCAGCAGCCGCCGAGTCCACGGCGAGGTTCGCCAGCGCCAGACGGGTGCCCAGCGCGAGCGCGCCGAGGAACAGCAGCAGGACGGGGATCAGGATCGTCAGCTCCACCGACGCCGACCCGCGCTCACGACCGACACGGCGCATCATCCAGTCACCCGCTCGATCGGCATCGACGCCGACTGGACGATCCGCGGCTTCCAGAACGGGACCACGCTCTTGGTCCGGACCGTGACCGTCATCGTCGCCTCCTCGGCGTTCCTGGCACCTGTCACGCCCGACGCCGGCGAGCCGAGCGACGACACGGCGACGAAGCTGCGCGCGGCCGCCACGCCCTCGCTCACGGACCCTGACTCCCCCGCCGCGATACGCGCGCCCTCCTGGGCAGCGGCGATCGCGGTGGCCTTGCCCTGGCTGATCAGCGCGCCCTGCATCAGCCCGAAGAACAGCAGGAGCACGACCGGGAGGATCACCGTCAGCTCGACGGTCGCTGAGCCACGCTCGCGCGAGTCCGCGCGAGCGTGGCGAGGGCCGGGGCGGCGTCGCATGGGTCGGCGCACCTCAGAAGATCGAGTTGACGCGATCCATGACACCCGTGCGGACGATGGCGAGCACCGCCACAGCGATGAGCACGATCGCGCCGAGCACCACGACCAGCTCGACCGTGTACGACCCCCGCTCGGGGTCGTCGGTCTCCAGGCGCTTGCGGACCGTGTCCTTCATGTTCAGGCCCAGCAGGTGAGCCGTGGCGATCATCTTGTGGAGCATGTTCTTCCTCTTCCAGATGGCCGGTTCGGTTGCTACTAACGGAATGTGCCGGCAGGGGGGTGATTGTGACGGGTACGGAGTCGATTTTCTCCAACAACTGTCGATCGCGCGGTCAGAGACCACCTGCGAGGTTGATCAGGCTGGGGGTGACCATGATGATCGCGAACATCACGGCCAGCAGCGCGCCGGGCACGCTCAGTCGCTCGCTCGCCGAGTTCGCCTTGGACAGCTCCGCGTTGAGCGCGGCCGAGCGCATTCCTTCCGAGCGCGCTCGCAGCTGCGTGTACACCTGCGACCCCTCCTTGCTGAGCCGCATGATGTCGGCGAGCTCGGTGAGCTCCGGCAGGCCGAGCTCATCGGCGAGCGCGTTGAGCGCGTCCCAGGGCGCCTTGCCGTTCCAGCGGGAGCGAGCGAGCTCCTCGCTGAGTCGGCGGAACACCCAGCTGTCGCCGACCTCGGCCGCGAGCTCCATCGCCTGGCGTGCGCCGGCGCCTCCGAGCCGCTCGAGCGCGACGAGGTCGGTGTAGGTGCCGAGCGCGTCGGTGAACTCCCTGCGGGCCTTCTTTGCATCGTCGCGAACGTTGAGGTCGGGCAGGAAGAACAGCGCGGCCGCGAGGATGAGGGATCCGATCAGCGGGAACGCGAACGGGATGTCCACCCCACCGACGATCAGCAGGTACCCCAGCACGGAGGGGAACGCGAGCCCGACGAGCGCGAAGATGACCTTCTCGCCGTAGTAGCGGTGGACGGGGATCTGCAGCAGTGCGAGCTCCTTGGTGGGGGTTCTGCCCCACCAGCTGGACGGGAGTCGCTTCAGGGCCCAGACGCCGAGACGTTCGGTCGTGCTGGCGTCGTGGGTGTTGAACGCTGCGGCCTCGGCATGGGCCTTGGCGCCCTCGGGCGAGTTGCGGTGCACGACATCTGCCAGGTCGGGCCGGGTGGGCATCAGGCGCCAGACCAGCAGGACGACGCCGACGCCGAGGAGCGCGCCGCCCAGGATGGCGATCTGCAGACCGGTGGTCATCGGTTCGTCCCTCCTCGTACGTCCGCTCCCAGGAATCGGGGCGGCTTGTCTCCCCTGGTCATCACCCGCATCCAGATCAGGAGCCCGGCGTAGCCGGTCAGGTAGACGACCAGGATGATCTGGCCCAAGGCGGTGCCGTACGGGGCCATGAAGTCTCCGGTCATGGTCAGCACGACCAGGGCACCGACCATCAGGAGGGTGACCACGCGCGCCGTGGTGCGGGGCTTGGCGCGGTCTGCCTCGATTGCTCGTGCGTCGCGCACCTCCGCCGCAACAGACTCGGCGAGCGTGGTGAGGACCGACGCGAGGCCCTGGCCGCGGCGGCGGGCGCCGAGGATCAGGTAGGAGGCGACGGTGTCGCTGACCTTGTCGTCGAGGTCGTCGGCGAACGCGCGCAGCGCCTCCTCGGTGCTCACCCGTGCGCGCAGCCGCGCGACGAGGCGGGTGACCTCGGGACGGATGAGCTTCGGGGTCGAGCGCAGGGTGGCGCGGATGGCCTCCTCGAGACCGACGCCGACCGTGAGTACGCCCGCCAACCCGCGAGTCCATTCCTCGATGGCGTCGAGCTTCTTGATCCGCTCGGTCCCCGGGGCGGGCCCCAGGAGCGCGGGGACACCGGCCACCAGGACGGGCCCGACGGGGATCGCGATGATCCACCCGCTGACGAGGTAGGCGACCAGCCCAACACCGAGACCCACCAGCAGCAGGAGGCGAGTCCGGGGCGTGACCTTGCCCCAGCGAGTGCCGAGGGAGGAACGCGAGCGGGCGGTAGAACCGGTGGGCTCTCGGCGGCGGGCGCCGAGGATGACGCCGAGAATCCCCGCGGCGACGAGGGCGCCACTGAGTGCCGGGATGATCGTGGGCATCACGCCACCCCCTGGGTGGAGGCGAGGAACCCGTCGTAGTCGAAGCCGTACTCCTCGAGCTCGCCCGCGAGGTCCTCAGGGATGATCGCCGGCAGGGCCGGGCCTCCGGCAGGGTTCGGCGTGAAGATGTTCGTCGAGGCGTACCCCTTGACCTCCTCGCCCGGCGTGATGTGCACGATCTCGGAGACCCAGCGCTGCCGACGCCACTTCTCGTCGCCGAGCTTGGTCGTCTTCAGGTGCACCTGCACGACCAGGTCGATCGTCTCGGCAAGCTTGGAGGTAGCCAGGTCGCGCGTGACGTGGGGGCCGGCCTCCATGGCGCAGGTGACCAGCTTGCGGATCGCCGCGTCGCCGTTCGCCGCGTGCGTGGTGGAGATGGATCCGGTACCCGACTCCATCGCCTTGATCATGGCCCACACCTCCTTGCCCCGAACCTCGCCGACGATCTGGCGGCTGAGGTTGAACCGGAACGAGTCGTAGAGGGCCTCGTCGAGCGTGTACTGGCCTGCCTGGGACCCGTCGGCGGCGACCTCCCCGGAGCCCGGGCGCGCCTCCCACGCGGTCACGATCGGGTGGAGCTCGGGCAGCTCGTGCAGGTGCAGTTCGAACTCTGTCTCGAAGGTGCCGATCTTCTCGTGGGACTCGAACTCCGAGCACAGCGCGCGAACCATGGTCGTCTTGCCGGCGCCCTGCGCGCCGGCAACGACGATGGACTTGCCAGCCTTGACCGCGGCGGCCAGCAGCGACGCCTGGACTGGGGTGAGCATGTCGAGCCCGATCAGGTCGTCCAACGTGACCTTGCGCATGCGGTGACGCCGGACCACGACCGACGGATGGGCCGTCACCCAGGCGGCCGCGGCGAGGCGCGCGCCGCCGTCGAGCCGCATGTGCAGCCGCGGGCTGGCGGAGGAGAAGCTTCGGGCGTTGACCTCGCTGCGGGAGGCGACGAAGGCGAGGAAGTCCAGCAGCTCAGCGTCCGAGTCCGCAACGGGCTGGGCGCGCACGAGCATGCCGTCCGTCTTCTCGAGCCAGACGTTCTCCGCGCCGTTGATCATGATGTTCTCGACCGTGTCGTCGTCAACGTACGGCTGCAGCCGGCCGAGACCGAACAGCGCGTTGAAGACCGACTCGGCCATCTGCTCCTGCTCGACGAGGCTCCACGCGGGCTCGCCCTCGTGGATCCGGTCGGCCGCCGTCGACTGCACGAGCTCCTGGATGATCGACCGACCGAGCTCCCGCTCCGCGTCCAGGTCGATGCCACGCTCCTCCCCCAGCCGGTTTGTGAGCTGCTCTGACGCCTGGGAGCGCAGCAGGGCGACCTGCTTCCAGTCGACGGCGCCCGAGTCCGTCGACGTGGTGGTGCTGGTGGAGCCGAGTCCGACAGGCAGATCCGTGACGGCGCTCGCCGTGGTGGCGACCGTCGCTGCTGCGGGAGTCGGCACTGCCGGGCGGGCGGCGTCGATGGTCCCAGCGAGCGCATGCGTGGTGGGCCGGTTCCGGGGTTCCCGGTCGGCATCGCCGAAGATAGGCAAGGACGAGAGGTTGTTGGGCTGGTCGCTCATCGCTGGCTCCCGTCGGTGGTGAGTTCGAGCTGGGCTCGGGTGTTGGCGAGGGCGGACTGTGCGGACTGCACGGCTGCACGGAGGGACTTGTTCAGGGGCGCCGAGGCGAACTTCCGGTGCTGCGTAGCACCGTGGGAGTAGGCGCTGGCCGTGTCGGGGTCCCACGCGAGCGTCGCGATGATCGGGAGGTCGAGAACGTGGCTGGCCTCGCTGGCCGTGTAGGGCCGCCCCGGGCCGATCATGAGCGCACCGATGGCCTGGGGCGCGCCCGCGTTGTCGAAACTGCGGCGGAGGGCCGGTGCCCATGAGCTGGCAGCAACGAGGCCGGGGAGGTCGCTTCGGGTGGTCAAGAGCGCCAGGTCTGCCGCGGCAAGGAGCTTGTGCCCGAAACTCTCAAGTCCGAGGCGTCCGAGGTCGACGATCGCGTCCTGGCCGTTGCGCTCGAGGGACTTCAGGAGGCTGGCGAGAGGCTCCCAGAGGGTGTCGAGGGCGCGGGACTGGTTCTGGCGCAGCGGGCCGGTGAGGACCTGGACACTGGTGTCCGGGATGGTGAAGAGCATCCCGGGGAGATCTTCGACGAGGGTGCCCTGACGCTGAGATACGGCCAGGTCGACGATCGTCTCGTTGGTCGGCAACTGTCCACCCCGGAAGTACCCGGCGTTGAGCGCACGGGTACCCGACGGGTCGGCCTCGACCAAGACGACGGGGCGCGGCCAGTGCAGGGCAAGTCCGAGCGCAGAGGTGGTGGCCCCGGGGGCGGCTGAGGCCGACGTCAGCGCGATGAGCGACATCGGGTCAGCCCTCCTGCTGGTCGGTGTCCAGGACGATCGCGACCTTGCCGGTTGCGGCACGGGCGGCGACGTCGGGCGACTGGTCAGCAGGCACCTGGACGTTCAGGATCGTGTTGCCGGTGACGTCGTCGTCGTTGATGCCGACGACCTCGGCGGGGACGGCTTCCGCGGCGGTGCTGGTGGAAACCTCGCCGCCCTCCCCCGGCGTGGTCACGACGCGGACGTGGTCGCCGACCCGGATCTGCTGGGCGGGGAGCATGCCTGCGGTGAGGCTGATACCCACCACGGAGGTGCCGTCCGCCGGGATGGGCTTGTCGGTGATCTGCTCGGCGGTGATCGCGATCCCGGCGGGCATGTCGAGCGCGGCACGCTTCCCGACGATCGTGTCGAGGTCGTCACCGGCCACGGGGTGCAGGGCGGGGTCAACGCTGATCTTGACCGTCATGACGTCGTCGGCCGTGATGACCTGCCCCCGCTCGACGGTTTGGCGCATGGCCAGCACGTCCTGGGTGTCGGAGGTGGAGCTGTAGGCCCACACGCTCAGCAGGGAACCGAAGCAGATCACGGCGGCCGCGCCGACGATCATCATCGGGCGGCGACGTCCCTTAGCCGACGTCACGGCCGGCGTGGCCGGCGGCTCGGCGTCCGCCTTGGAGCCGCGCCGGGCCGATCGTGTGGCCTCTGCGGAGGTGGTGGTGGTCATCGGTTAGTGCCTCTCGAAGGTTGCGGGGTAGGTGGTCAGGCGGAGACGCCGAGGTAGGCCTTGAGCGCCGCCGTGATGAGGTGGCCGCGCGAGCTCGCTCCGAACTCCTCTGTGAGGTTGTCCAGGACCGTGAAGTCGGCCTTGCTCATGCGGAAGTTGAGGGGCGTGAGGGGCCCGTCGGACGAGCGCCCTGCGCGGCCGCGGCGAGCCGCGAACAGCGACCCGCCGGCGCGCGTGCCGGGGTTCACGAGGTCGTCGAGGCGGTCGTAGGTCGCCTCGATCGCGATAATGATCAGCTCACCGTGAGAGATCCCCCGCTCCCGGCACGCGGTCTTCACCGGCGCGTCCAGGATCACCGGAATGTGCACGTTCGAGGCGCTCATGACGTCCTCTGGTCCCTTCGTCCCAGGGTCAGGGACACGTACCTCCGCCTGTGGCTTCGCCTTCGCGACGCTCGGCTTCGACGTCTCCCCCGACGTGGCGGCGGGCTCGTTCTTCGGCTTGCGCGGCGCACGCTTGCGACGAGCCGGGGCAGCCGGTGCGTCCACCGCGGCGGGCGCCGTCTGCTGAGCCGGGGCGGGCGCCTCGATGGAGGGCTGCGGCTCGGTGACTGTGGGGGCGGCCGGCGCCTCAGCGGGGCGTGCGGGGTCTTTCACGATGGACTCGACGTTCGGGGTCAGCGACGGACGCTGACGCTTCGGGGCGCTCATGCTGCCAGCTCCACATCCACGAACTCACGGATGACGCGCTCCGCGAGGACGTCGAACAGCTGGATCGGTGCGCGCCCCTTCTTGTCCGTCCATGCAGATAGCGAGACTCCTGCGCCGTCTGCCTCAGAGAAGCGGGTCCACTCCGGGATCCAGTCGATCACCGTGGGCACCTCCTTGCCGTTCTCCTTGCGCGTCGCCGGCACCTCGAGTGCCCAGACACGATCACCGAAGGCCTCCTTGAGGCCCTCGACCTGGTAGCGGTTCTCCGCGGTGCCCTTGAAGCGGGCGACGAGCACGGCGGAGACCTTCAGGTTCGGGTTGTGCATGTCGACCGCGTGCTCACTCACGAAGTTGGCGACCTTCAGCGCGCCGTCGACCCCGTCGAACATGGGGTCCGTCACGAGGATCACGTGGTCAGACGCAGCCATCGCCATCTGCACCAGGTGACCGAGGCTCGGACGGGTGTCGATCAGCACGACGTCGTACTTCGCGAGCCACTCCCCCGCGAGCGCCTTCTGGAGGCGGCGGATGGCACCGACGGCTCCAGCTTCGCTTTCGCGGTTGCTGAGGTCGATGCGGCTGGGGATGACGTCGATGAGCTGGGCCTCGGTGGTGGGGGTGCCCGCGTCGTTGGTCCAGCCGCAGGGGACGGTGGCGTCCTCGCCCACGCCTTCGGCGTTGGCGGCGACGGCTTCGGAGGCGGTGGCGATGGGGTTGTTGGGGTCCATCGTGATGCCGAGGCGGCGGGTGGCGTTGGCCTGGGGGTCAAAGTCGATGACGAGGACTCGCAGGCCCTTGCGTGCGAGGGCTGCGGCGAGCTGTACGACGGTTCCGGTCTTGAACACGCCGCCCTTGTTGTTGCCGATCATCAAGATCGGCGGGCGCGTGGCAGACGTTGGTTCGGCTGCTACGTCGAGCGCGGCCTTGCTCGGTGTCATTCCAGTGCCTTCCTAGGTGAGCCCGTCACGGGGGGAAGGTGCGGTGGGGGCCTGTTGTGTGACAGCGGTTGTGGTTTTTCTTGGTGTGCTGTCGGTGGTGGTGGTCCCCGCCCCCTCGTGGTGGGCGTGTCTTCAGTAGGGCTACTTTCCCGTACCGGAGGGCCTGTTGTCGCCCACCTTTGGGGCTGTGTCGCGTGTGCGGATTGCCAGGTGTTGCCCTGCTGGTTGTGTGCTTGTTCCCCTGTGGGCCGCTGTGCTCTCGAAGCGGTTGGGCCGCCGTCTGTGTGAAGAGGCCCTACGGCATGCCTGCGTGACAAGTGCCTGCGGTCCCTGGGTCGCCCATGGTTGTCCCGCGATATAGGTGCCTGCCGCCTGCACGATCCCTATGGCTCTCCACCTGTTGTGCTGCTTTGCGCTTGCACACGTACTGCCGATGTCATGGCATGCACGTGCTGCCTGTGTGCACTTGGAGTGGTGGGATATGTGGTGGCCTACTGCTGCTGCCATGCTGGCAGCGCTGCACAGCGTGCACACCCAGGCTGCACTGCACCTGCAGCCTGGGCACAGGCACCTCATCCGCGGTCGGCAGACTCTTGGCAGCTCGTTTGCTGCCTCAGCGTGGACGGTCAACCGGCGCGTGCGTAGGTGGTGGCGTCGAGCATCGTCCATTCGGTGTTGGGATCTGGTGGCGGTGTCCACCAGGCGTCCTCGATGGCGCTCAGCGGGTCCGCTGGCGCAGCTTCTGGGTCGAACCGGTGCAGGTAGGCGCGCCAGGTGTGGCGCTGCTGCGCGTAGGCGGCGATCTGCGCCTGCACGGTCACCTGGGCGCCCAGATGCTCCGCGACCTGTGGGAGGAGCTCTGGGTGGGCCCGGAGCGTCCCCGCGGGGGTGCGTTCGACGAGTGCCCACGCACTGAGGGTGTCGATCGCGTCGTGGACGGCACTGCGGCTAATACCTGTGGTCTCGACGACCGTTGTGATCGTGTCCGCGCGGCCAAGCTCGATCGCCTCGAAAACGAAGCCGGCGACGTGACCGAGCTCGCGGAAAGCGGGTCGCAGTGAGTGTGACTTGCCGCGGTCCCAGCGCAGGGTGGGTGCGCGTTCTGCCAGGTCAGGGGGCAGGGCGAGGGCCCACATGTCGGCCTTCTCTCCACGTGCTGCGGCGACCCGGATGACCCAGCCGGCGCGCTCCGCAACCTTGAGGGCAAGAGAGACCGTGGAGTGGTCCAGTCCTGAGGCCACCGCGAGAGCTCGGGTCCCGACCGCGAGCTCGGTGGAGGCCTTGGCGTGGGCGAATCCGCCAAGAGCTCGCAGGACCCAGCGCACGGCGTAGCCGCGCCGGCCAGGGAAGTGATGCTGCTCGCTCAGGTACAGGGCGGCTCGCCAGGTGCGGATCAGCTGATGCACTGCGGGTCCAGGAGGCTGGGTGGTGCGCCCCCCCTGTGATGAAGGCTTGCTCGTGTTGGAGTTACGGACAGTGGAATTCCCTAGGTCGTCGTGGGGTCTGACCTGTGGTGATGGTGCGGTGGAGCGGCTGATGAAGGTGCTCGCTGCGTGCCAGTCACGGGAGATGCGGCGGCGCCGGTCGGAGTGGTGGGCGTACAGAGCCGCGAGCCCTCGCCACCGTCCGTCCTCGATCCGAGCCACGACGTCGGTGAAGGTCAGGCGTGCGCGAGCGGCGGCAGCCATGACGGCAGCGCGGGCCTCGGACGGGCTGGGGTACCGGGCGGTGTCGTAGACGCCGGCGCGGGCGATCTGCAGGATGCGGGCGCTGATGCGGCCGGCGGGGGAGTCGGATTGGTGCCGCTGGTCGTCGACGTCGTCGGCCACCACGTCGGTGCGGCGCTCGGTACGCAAGGCGTCGAGCTGCGGGCGCAGTCGGATCTGGATGGCCTGGAGGACGTCGGGGCCGTTCGGGCGCTTGAGGGCGTCGTAGGCGGCGCTGAGGGACGTGGTGAGCTGCTGGTGGCCACCGGCCTTGTGCAGGCTGCCCGGCGTCCTGATGCAGCCAGAATCGACGGAGCGGTGGGGGCCCGGGTCGATCGCGGGGAAGAGGCGTGCGAGCGCCTCGACGACCTCACGGGCGGTGTCGTAGGCCACTCGCTCGCGCATGGGCAGGTAGATGTGGCGGCCGCCGGCGGGGGAGAGGTCGGTGAACACGCGTGCGCCGCACTCGGTGAGCCAGCGGGTGAGGTTCGCGGCTTCGGCCTCGAGCTGCTCGGGGGACCGTTCGTTCAGGTCGAGGTCGAGGCACAGCGTCTGGCAGCAACCGTCGTCGCCGTAGACCAGGACCGCGGCGGGCCCGCTGAGGGGAAGGACGCTGGTCAGAGGCCGTTCTCCACGGGCGGGGTAGTCCACGGTCCAGGCGCCGTTGCGGCGTCCGCGGCTGCCCACGCGTACGCGAGCACGGCCCGCGATGAGTCGCGCGGTGGCGGCCCACTGCTCTGTGGGGGTGCCGCTGTCCGGGTGCGCCAATGTCGGCGTGTCGCCCACGCGGCTGACTGGAGTGGGTATGATCGCTCCCAGGTAGTACGACGCACCCGCGGGTGCGTCAATCGGGGCCCATCACCTCCCGGCGGCCAAACCAGGGTGATGGACTTCTGAACTTGGGCCCGCCCCCTCCGGGGGGCGGGCCTCTCCATTTCTGCGGTTATGCAGGGATGTCGAGGACCTCCTGCTGAACACGGGTGGGCTGTGGGCGGAGCTCGGGCTTGCCGAGGTACTCAGCGATGATCGCTGCGACAAAGTCGGTGTCGTCGCGGTACGGAGACTGCTCCTTGGCGGACCGGTAGGCGGGCGCCAAGGACTCAGGGACGTACCCCTCGACCCTTCTACGTGGCCCCTTGCTGGGCCTTCCTGCCTTAGCCATGCGAGCACCCAACCACGCCGCGTTGCGCATGAGCATGCGACGCGACCGGCGTGGCGGATATTTCTCCCGGAGATTTCTCCGTGCTGCGTCGGGGGCGTGCCAGGCCGCGAGCGCCCGGACGGACGGACGCCGCAACCCCTGCCCGGAGGGCGCACGGACCGACGAGGTGGTCGATCGGCCGACCGTCGGCCGGCCGTGCAGCCTGCCTGCATTGCATGTACCTGACCTGTTGTGGATGGGCCGAGTTATCCGTGTGTGTCTGGGGGCGCCCTACGGCGGGCGCGTTCGGGACGTGTGTATCTGGGGGCGCAGCGGGTCTCTGTGCAGGTCAGCGTGTGTGTATCTGGGGGCGCACCGTTCGGCGCGCGGGCGTGCCAGGAGAGGAGTGTCGGGTTATCCATGTGTGTCTGGGGGCGCACCGTGGTGTGTATCTGGGGGCGCAGGTCTCGTGTTTCCGCAGGTCAGAGCCCATAAATCGGCCCTCCCCTGTAGTTAGAATCTCCTGTAGAAATCTCACCTGTAGTCGTCGGCGTGGGCCCTGTGGATCTGGGGACGGCGGGCGCAGCTCGTCGAAGAGCCAGAAGAGATTTCCTCTCGCCTGTCACAACCGAGGGTTCCTGAACACGTTCCGCAGGGGTGAAGGAACCCGACACGGAGGAGACCCGCCCGATGTCCACCACCACCGCTCCGGCTGCGGGAACCTCGGACGGCGTCGATGACGGCCTGCCTGGCGGCCTCGTGGCACTCGCGAAGGCTCACGCTCAAGCAACCAGCCATGAACCCCTGACCACGCCGGTGCCTGTGCCGCTGTCGGGGGAGGGCGGTACGCCGATCAGGCTGTCTCGTCGGGAGAGCGAGCTCGTGGAGGCGGCATACGAGATCGAGACGAGCGACGCCGCGGCAGCGGGGGAGATCGGCTATGCGGCCCGGATCTGGACGCAGCTCGCCCTGCCGTACTCCGACCCAGGGGCGGTGCCTCGGTGGGAACGACGCAACGGGGCGATCACGCTGATCATGCGCCCGGCCACGATCCTCGGGCCTGACGGGCAGTCCGAGGACGGGTACCCCTTCGGCGTTCTACCGCGCTATCTGCTGTCCTGGATGGCTACCGAGGCCGTGCGGACCCAGAACCCGTGCCTGGACCTCGGAGGGTCGTTCAACGAGTTCATGGGGCGGCTCGGCCTGGGGCACAACGGGCGCGACGCGGGACGGCTGAAGAACCAGATCTACCGCCTGGTCGGCGCGACGATGCAGATCCAGGAAGTGCACCGCGAGGGCGACGGTCATCGCGTCGGTGGACAGAACTTCTCCGTCGCCGAGTCGTTCGACCTGTGGCTGCCCGGCCGAGGCGACATCTCCGACGACCAAGGAGCGCTGTGGAGCAACACGGTGACGCTCTCCCCGCAGTTCTACCGCTCGATCGTCCAGACGCCCGTGCCGGTCGACCTGCGCGCCCTGCGTGCCCTCAAGGGCGCCCCGATGCGCCTGGACATCTACACCTGGCTCACCCACCGGATGAGCTACCTGTCCCGCTCCACCCTGGTGCCATGGAGCGCTCTGGAGGTCCAGTTCGGCGGGCAGTTCGCACGGCGACGCAAGTTCAAGGAGACGTTCGTAAAGAACCTCGCCGCGGTGAGCGCCCTCTATCCGGCCGCGAACGTACACGTCGAGGACGCCGGGCTGCGCCTCTTCCCGTCCGCACCGCACGTGTCCACCCGTGCCGCGCGAGCCCTGGCAGGGGGAGACCCGACCGCCACCGGCTCGCGCCCCAAGCGCTGAGTGCCCCGCTCCACGCTCTCTGGGTGCCCACAAGGACCCCTGGGTGGGGGGAGCCTCGTCTACGGTGACTGCAGAATTCCGGACCGAGCAGGAGGTCGGCACACCATGCGGCCCATCAGTTTCGACTACAGGCCCAAGCGCACCGCGTGGCTGGACTACAAGACCGGCCGCGGCGTCACCGACAACGGCACGAGCATCAGGCCCAAGATCGGCGAGCGCCGCAAGTACCCGAACCTGACCGACCTGCTCGACACCGCGCACACCATGGGTGCCGAGCGGATCATGCTCACCGGCGCCGTGCCTGAGGTCGTGCCTGGTAAGAGCCACTGGCTCATCGCGAAGACGCCGGGGTGGAAGGCCAGCGGGCACTGGCTGAACAAGCCGGTCACCGGCAGGTTCGTCAACGAGCTCTCCGGGGATTCGCTCGAGGTGCGCACGGTGGAGGAGTGGTTCTCCACCAGCGATCTGAGCCCGATGCAGGCACGCGACGCGTGGGACGTCACGGCGCGTGTGCTGGCCGACGCGATCCCGCACGCTGTCATGGCGCTGACGCCTGCGAGCACCGGCGCGAATGCCTGGGCGCTGTCGCTGCCCAAGACGATCGGTGGCCGCCGCCCGGGAGGGAAGGGCCCTGTCCAGGGCGGCGAGCCGTTCGAGCTCGAGCCGATCCCGAAGGACATCGCCGACGAGCTGCACTTCACCGCCGGGCAGCACCGCATCGAGCACCTGACCACCGGCCCCGACCGGTGCGACTGCGGGGACTGCCTGGCGCTGTTCGACGCCGAGGCCACCCCGCAGCTGGAGACGTTCTCCTACGTCGACGGCCGGTTCATGTACGCCGCGTGCTGCCGTGAGCTGGGGACCATGCCAGCAGTGCGGCTCAACCGCGCCGCGGCCGCTGATCTGCTGGACCGTGACCCGTACGCCCGCGCCCGCTACTACGTGCGCTTCACCATCCCGGACGCCTGGGACCACGTCGGCCTGCTGGGCGTGAAGCACGCACAAGTCTCCGCGGGCTGGCACTACCCGAACCGGCCCGGCACCACGTTCGAGACCTGGGCTGACGCTGTGGAGGTCAAGATCGCGCGCGACGCGGGATGGTTCGTCCAGCCGCTCGAGGGCGTCGCTTTCAGGAAGAGCCGGGTCCTGGACACCTTCGCCGAGCGGATGACCCGTGCTCGCGAGCGCGTGAACACCCGCCCTGACATCGAGCCGGAGGTCCGGCGAGCGGTCGCGGCGGCGCTGCGGTCCATGCTGATCCAGACCATCGGCAACTTCGCCTCCCGGCTGCGGGGCCGGACGGTGACGGTGTGGTCCGTCGACGAGATCCCCGCCGAGTACGCCGACACGATGCAGCGCTACGGCGACGCGTTCACCTACGAGATGCCCGGCCGCGAGCACAACGCGCGCGAGCTCGCGTTCTACCGTCCCGAGCTCGCCGCCCAGGTCTGGGCCCGCGCCCGTGCCCGTGTGCTGAGCTCACCGCTCGGCGGCGGGAAGACGTGGAACGGGGGAGTGCTGGCCATGGGCCCGTCCACCCTGATCGGTATCAACGGTGACGCGATCTACTCCAGCGTCGTGCCGAACTTCGCCAAGCCAGTCGACCCGTCGGTCCCGGATGACCGCGGCGGTGACGACGGCAAGGTAGGACGGCTGCGCATCAAGGGCGTCCTGCACGACGTGCCCACCCCCACCGGGCTCGAGGCCCGCAACGTGCTGCGCGCGAAGGCCGAGGCCGCCGGTGTGCCCGGATGGGAGAGCGATGTCTGACCTGCAACCCGCGTGCATGTGCGCTCGTGGGGCCCGGCCCCTGAACGAGGAGGCGAGCGATCGTGGCACCGCCGAGTGATGAGGCGCTGAGCGTGGCGGACATGCTGCGCCGCCAGCGAGGCCGCGGAGTGAGTGTCGTGGAGCTCGCGCGGATGCTCGACCGCTCGCCCCGGATGGTCCGCAAGATCTTGTCGGGGGAGACCTCCGGCGAGGCCTACCGCGGCGCCGTGACTCAGCTGCACGAACGCGGTCGTGTCGCCGCCCCGCCCGCTCGTCGTCGCGGCAAGGACGGGCACGTGGTTGCCGTGCGGGCCAAGGCGTCTGCCGGTGGCGGAACCCGGGTGCCCGCGGAGCCCCCGCGCAGGCTCAGGCCTGGCCGGTTCTCGGAGTCGATGACACCCATGGCCGGCGGGGCCCGCCAGTACGAGTTCACCGCCCCGAAGACCCGCGACGCCAAGGGGCGCCAGCAGGCGAACGCCACGATCGTGTCCCGGCTGCGCTCCGCGGCCAAGGGCCAGCGGTGGGACCGCAAGAAGGTGAAGTTCGACATCCAGCTGTCGAACGGGCACTCGATGACCGTCGGGTCCAAGCACGGCTACCAGGTCAGCAGCGTGCTCGGTCGCTCGCGCGGCTTCGAGGGCGACGCGCTCGGGTGGCTCAAGACGCAGGTCCAGCACCGCTACCCCGACCTGGACAAGTCCGGAGTGCGGATCACCAACCTCGTGATGACCGTCTACAACCACCGCGACGAGGGCCGTCACTGAGACGGCAGGGCCCCCGCGGCGGTCACGCTGACCACCAGGTCTCCTGGAGGGCGTCACACGAGCACCCTGGCCGACACCTTCCCCCAGGTAGCAGAACCGCTACCGAGAGAAGGCCAGCCATGGACACCGTCACCCGCATGACCACCGCCACGCGACACCCGAAGGACACCCCCGCGCGTCGGCGCACACCGCGCCCCTCGGCCCCGGTCGAAGTGGGGACACAGGTGCAGATCCGCGTGCACGCGTGGAACCACGACCACACCGGCAGCCACCGCATGCCCACCGACCATGTCGCCGAGTGCACGGTCACCGGCCTGGTCTGGGACGACTGGACCGCGCCCGGTGAGTGGTCCGTGGACATCGAGGTCATCGACGTCGCGCCCGAGCTCGCCCACCTGCTGGGGCGCCGTGCCCCGGCATCCGACATCGTGCCCAACAGCGCCGTGTGTCCGGACTGCCTGGGCACCGAGGGCGCCGGTCGGCACCTCGAGACCTGCATCGAGCCCAACCTCATCGAGCAGGCCGGCCCGAACCACAGCCCAGCCTGACGCCAGCCCCAGCCCCATCCCCGGTCCGGTCCGGTCCTCGCGTTCACTCAAGCCAGGCATCGGGCCGGGCCACACGCTCGTCCGACAGACCAGGCCCAACCTGCCGGCGGACCGGCCTGGCGCGGTCTGGGACGACGGGGGCCTGGCCCGGATCGACGCGGTCCACGCGGATCAGACCGGGCCGATGCACGGGGAACAGGCGGGCCGGCTTGCCCCCACCACAGCGGTCCGTCCTGACCGGTGGCTTGGCCTGGACCCCGGCCACTTCTACGGACCGGTCCGGGCCGCGCCGTCACAAAACGGGCACCCCCCGCACCTTCCCCCGGGTGACCAACCGATCACGACGGAACAAGGAGTTCTCGTGTCTCGCAAGGCAGACCGCCCCCGCAAGCCCCGCCGCATCGTCGAAGCGTCCGGGACCGCGGTCGTCGCGCTCACCGCCGCGGTGATCTCGTTCGGGCACGTGCAGAAGGTCGCGCGCGACGCGGGCGAGAGCGAACTGGCCGCCATCCTGCTGCCGCTCAGCATCGACGGAGCGATCGCGTCCGCAGCCGCCGTGATCCTCGCCGACTCCAAGGCTGGCCGGAAGGCACCCAAGCTGGCCTGGCTCATGCTGATCCTCAGCCTTGCAGCCAGCCTCGCGGCCAACGTGGCGGCCGCCGAACCCACGGTCCTCGCTCGCGCCGTCGCGATCTGGCCCCCGATCGCCCTCGCCCTCGGCGTCGAGGTCTTCGCATCCATCAGCCGCCGTGCACGAGAGACCGAGACGCCGGAGACCAACGTCAGCGGACCGGCCCGGTCGGTGCCCGCCCCGGCCCTTCCGGCACGGCCTGCTCCCCAGCCCGCGTACGTCGCCCGGACCGACGGGCTCGCCCAGACCGCCCCCACATCGGCCTCCGAAGGCCGTGCCTCCGCGATGGGCGTGGAACCGGGCCAGACAGACCAGGCCGTCAGCGGCTCGGACGACGACAGGCCGGCCCGCCAGCCCACGCGTGAACAGACCAGCGTGGCCCGGGCCTTCGAGCGATCTGCAGACCAGACCGCAGACCACCCCGCAGACCACCCCGCAGACCGGACTGCGACCCGGACGACGGACCGGGCCGAGCGCGGTCCGGCAGGCCGTGAGCCCGGACCGGCGGTGGCCATCGGCCCGGTGCCCGCAGACCAGTCCGGTCCGGGGCACCAGGTGACCGAGGCGGACCACCGCACGAACCAGGCCGCCACCACGGAGCAGGTGACCGGTCATACCGCCAGCACCACCTCGCGGCCCGGTCCGCAGGCTGTTGGCCGGACCGGCCCAACGGCTGTGGACCACCCGGCGCACGACACGACGCGAGTCGGCCCGCGGCCCGCGTCGGCCAGCACGAGCGACGCCCAGGCCATCACCACCATCCGCGAGCTCGACGCCGAGGCCGGCCGCCCGGTCTCCCGCCGCACCGTCCAGGCCACCCTCGACTGCGGAGCATCCCGAGCCAACCGGCTCATGATCGCGGCACGGGCAGACCAGGACGCAGACCTCGACACCCCAGACCGCCAGGCCACCGAGCGCGCAGCCTGAGACCACCACGGCCCCCTTGCCCAATCGCGCGGGCAAGGGGGCCGTGGCGTATCGCAGAGCCGGACCGGCCCCTTGCCCGCGAGCGCCGCGGGCCGGTCGCGCGTGGTCTGGTCTGTGTGTATCTGGGGGCGCTTTGGGCAAGACCGGTGGTAGGCCGTAGCTGCGACCGTTGGAGGCTTGCCCAGGAGCCGCAGGCCGGACGCCACCGGCCCAGGCCGGGGCGCGTGGCCCGAGCGGGGCGGTGGCCCGGTTCAGTCGTTGGCGAGCATGGTGCGGACCGCGCGTCGCAGCTCGAGCTCGGCAGCGTTGACGTCGTCGTCGCTGGCGTAGCCATCCTGTTCCTCGCTGGGATCCCACGCCCACACGTGCCGCATCAGTTGGTTGCGTAGACGGACCGCCAGGACGACGACGTCGTCGGGGACCTCTACCTCGAAGTCGATGAGCGCCTCCTCGACTTGCTGGTTGAGCTCGGTCTCCTCGGGGTACATGTCGCCGTAGCGCACGCCGTGCTCGCTCTCGACCCTCTTGGAGCCGCGGTGCGCGGTGCGGACTGCGGCCACGAAGGCCACCCACGCCGCCTTGCGGGTCGAGCGCCGGGCCTCGTTGCGGTCGAAGGCCCGTTGCGCGTCGGCGAGGTCACGCGCTGTCCGCGCCGCGCGTGCCGCGACGAGGTAGGACACGAGGCCCGCGACCAGGGCGCCGAGGACGACGCCGACGGGTTGCGACAGGTACCAGGGGGTGGGCGCGGGCTGGGTTGCTGCGGCGGCCATGAGGAGGGCGGAGGCGTCGGGCGACATGGTGTGGATCCTGCCGCCGTGGCGGGTTCGGTGCCCTGTCGCGGTGGGGTCTTCACCCCTTGGCGATGGGTGGTGTGGGGCAGTGGTGGTGCCACCGGGGCGTCAGCAGGGGGCCACCACTTGTCGCACTTGCCCGCCACTGCCGGGTGCCTGGTGATGGGCGGTGTGTTTCTTGGTGGGCGACCAGATTTGGCCCCGAAGGCCTTCGGAACCGCGGCCCTGCGGGCCGGGCCCTTGGCCACGGGGCCAAGTCTAGGGAGCACGACAAGGGGCTGGCTGGTGTGGGGCGAGTCGGCGGAAACGGCCGGGCAGCGCGGGGAGTGGTGGGCGCCAGCACACGGGCAACCGTCAGGCACACCGTGATCCCACCACCGGGCACACCACTTCTGACGCCGTGGTTCGCCGCCGGGCGTGGTGGGGCAGTTCGTCGCGGCGGTGTCACAGACGAGCGGTCAGGGACACCTTCCCCCGGGTGACCGAGCACGCGATTCAGGAGGGCACCTTGGCTACCCGTTCACCCGCACGACGGACCACGCAGACTCCGGGGCCGCAGGAGGACCGGGTTCCCGAAGCGGCACTTTCGGTACCTGCCCGCCCAGCCACCCACTGGCGTGATGGGGTCATCCTCTGCGCGTCGGGTGTGGCCGCCTCCGGGGTGGCCTCGGTGCTCGGGCACGCGGAGATGATCGGCGCGTCCGTGGGCCTCGGCTTCGTGGGCGGCACCGTGGTGACCACCCTCGGCGCGAGGGGCAAGCGACGCCGCGACCTGGAGGACCGCACCCTGGAGGCGCTCGCCCCGACGCTGGGGGTGCGGCGCCTGGACCGACGCACGGTCATCATGAGCAACTGGACCCAGGGATGGCCGGGGGTGCCGCGCAAGATCCGGGTGTACTACGCGCCGGGTGTGCTGGACGCCGGGGTCGTGCTCGAGCCGAAGGTCATCGGCACGCTCGCGGTGCGGCTCGGTGCCAAGTACAAGGTGGTGCGCCACCACCTCAAGCACTGCTACCTCGTGCTCAAGCTCGACCGGGCCCCGCAGGCCGCCGAGCAGGAGGTCCGTCCGCCGGCGCTCGAGCGCGCGCTGCAGGCGCTGACGAGCCTGATCGGGCCGACGGTCGAGCTCGTCGGCTACGACATGGCCCGCGAGGACGAGCTCGGGTCGATCACGATCTCCCACCAGGCCGGGACGAAGATGGCCGCCGGCGGTTACCGCACCCGCATCGAGGGCGTGGTCTCCACGATGATGGCCGGCCGCTGGCGAGCCCAGTGGGATCTCGAGCACGACCTGGCCCGGTTCGAGCAGCGCCCCCTGCTGCCTGGCAGCATCTGGCTGCCCGACACGCTGCCTGACGACATGGACGACCTGCTCGACAAGTACGACCAGGTGCGCATCCCCAAGGCCATCGACGAAGACGGCAACGAGCTGTTCTGGGAGCCCGCACGGGTGCCGCAGATGCTGATCACCGGCGGCACCGGCTCGGGCAAGACCTCCACCACTCACTCCATCGTCGGCAAGATCACCCAGTTCGGGTGGCCGGTGTGGGTCGCCGACGGCAAGGGCGTGGAGTTCCTGCACCACCGCACCTGGCCCAATGTGCAGATCGTCGCGACCACCGTCGAGGAGCAGGTCGCCGTGGTCTACCGCGCCTACACGATCGTCAAGGAGCGCTACCGCCTCATCACCCAGCAGGGCTTCCGAGTGGAGGACTTCGAGCCGCTCGTGGTCGTCCTGGACGAGTGGTCCGAGACCGTGCAGGGACTGCTCGGCTGGTACGACGACGTCAAGCAGCGCGGGGAGAAGAACAAGCCCCCGACGCTCAGCCACTACTCCTCCCTTGCCCGCCTCGCCCGCACCGCACGCGTGCACCTGATCGTCACGATGCAGCGCCCTGACGTGCAGCTGTTCGGCGAGGGCGGTGGTGAGGCACGCTCCAACTTCGGCGAGCGGATCTCCGTCGGACGTCTCGACCCGGCCGGCGCCAACATGATGTGGAACTCCACGTTCATCGGGGTCACCATCCCGAACGGCGCCCGCCAGCGCGCGATCACCACCGGCGCCGACGGGCGCCCCGTTGAGGCCCAGTGCTACCGGTTCCCCTCCATGACCGCCCCCGACGACAGTGAGGACGGCAAGCGACGCGAGTCCCTCAAGCCGCAGCACAACCGACACCCGCGCCTGCTGATCGTCCCGCCCGAGCCCCGGTACGCGGGGGAGGAGGAGCTGCCCCTCGGGTTCTGGGACTACGCCAAGGCGGACTGGGTCCTGGCCGAAGATCGCCCCGACCTCGACCCCGTCGTGATGGCCGCCCAGCACGAGCGCGCCGGCGACGCACGCACCGCCGCCTCCGCCCTCACCCTCCTCGGCGTCGGGACCTCGAGCCCGGCCAACGCGGCCAGCCTGCGCAAGGCCGTGACCGCCAACCCCACGGGCGATGCAGCCACCATCGTCGTGAACGCGATCGACCACGAGCTGCTGCTCGAGGCCGCCGAGCTCGTGATCACGGCGCAGTTCGTCTCGCGGCCGATGCTGCAGCGCAAGCTGCGCATCGGCTACGCCCACGCGGGACGCGTGCTCGACCAGCTGGCCGAGCACGACGTCATCGCCCTGCATGACCCCGACAGTGCGGCCGATGACGAGCAGGCCCCGAGCGGTGACGGCCGTGTCCTGCCCGGCCCCGACGACCTCGCTTCCACGCTCGAGCGGCTGCGGCCGCTCGCCGGCGCCGCCGCGGGCACCCGCGCCCGGACGGACGAGGACCCGGACGGGGACGAGTGGGAGCCCAGCGAGCTGAGCACCACCACACCGGGCGACGCCTACGCCGGATTCGGCGAACCTCAGGCCATCGGCCCGGACAACCTCGTGGTCGGTGACCTCATTCAGATGGAGGACGCCGAGTCCGAGTGGGTGTTCGTCGACGAGCACCCCGAGCCCGACATCCTCGACGCCGGCTGCATCGCGATCTCCTGGCGCGGCGACGGCGACGAGTACGGCTCCGTGTCCCTGCCCGCCGACACCACCGTGATGACCCGCCGACCCCTGGAGCACTCATGAGCGACCAGCAGACCTCCGCCACCTCCTCCAACTCCGACAGCGACATCCTGGTGATGCTCGGCTTCGCCGTGTTCTTCGGCGGCGCCATCATCGGATCCCTCGGACTGCTGTGGCTGCGCGGCGTGCAGTGGCTCGTCGAGCACCACATCCTCGTGGCCGCCTCCGCCGACCCCCTGCTCGCGATCCCCGGCGGAGACGGAGCCGGGCTCGACCTGGCCCGCATCGTCATCGTCGCCGGCGTCCTGGTCGCGATCGTCGCCATCATCGCCAGCACCGTGCTGCGCAAGATCCGCCGCCGACGTCGGGAGGCACTGTGACCGAGAGCCGCCGCCTGAACATGAGCCTGGACGTCATCGCCCGGGACGCCGCCGCACGGATCGACGGCGCCGAGTGCGACGGGAAGCACCAGCTGTGGGGACGCCACGAGGCCGCGCACGCCTCCGCGACGACGCAGACCGACGCACGTGCCGCCGCCGCACCGCTGCTGCAGCTGTGCGCGAAGTGTCCGCTGCAGGCGGTAGCCGCGTGCGCCGACTGGGCACGCAAGGACCAATACACCGGGATCGCCGCCGGCAGCGCCTGGCAGGTCGGCAAGCCCCAGCCGGCGCACTGGGTCAACGGGCACCCACCCGCCAAGGAGCTGCGCAAGGCGGGGTGACCACAACCGATGGACGCCTGGCGCGTCGGTCCCGCAGGGTAGGGGCATCAACCACCTGCGGGACCGACCATCCCGCCCGCCGAACCGGGAGTGATCCGCCATGGCGATCACCAGCACGTCCCCGACGCTGACCAACGACCACATCGACCTGCTCGTGACCGCCGCCGCCCGCTGGCAGATCCTCACCGACCCGACCACCGCGGCGTTCGCCGGCGACCACCACCTCGGCCTCACGCCCACGCAGGCCGGGCAGCAGCTGCGCCAGGAGAACCTCGCAGCCACGGCCCACCTCGCCGACCAGGGCAGCCTCAAGCCCGCCGACCTCGTCGACCCCGGCCCGTACACGCACGAGCCGATCCAGCACGTCGACCCCGTCGAGGTCATCAAGGCGGTCCACGCCGCCCAGCACGCCTGCGCGCCCAGCCCCCGCTGGCAGCACGGCACCGTGCGCAAGCTCCTGACCGCCGTCGCGACCGCGGCGACCTACCGGCTGCCCGGGTACGCCGACGCCCCGTGGCTGTGGACCCGCCCCCAGCGGCGCACCGGCATGCCCCTCGGGATCGCCACCGGTGATGACTACCCGCCGATCCCCGGCCTGCAGTGGCACGCCCCCGGCGAGCAGCTGCACGACCTGTGGGCCAAGGCACCCCTGGTGCTCATCACGCCCGCCGCGGCGCTCGAGCTGCCCGCCGACCTGGCCGCCCGCTCCGGGGTGTTCATCCTGACCACCACCGAGACGCAGGCGAAGATCTGGCTCGCCGTGCGCGACCTGAAGATGCAGACCGGCGTCCTGCACTGGCCCACGTGCGAGCCCTGGCTGACCGGCCAGCTGCGCGAGCCGTCACCGGAGTACGCCGAGCACCGCACCGCCTGACCACCCCGACACCAGGCCCGCCGCGGCACCGCCGTTCGGCCCCTGGCGTCGCCATATACTCGGGGCTGCCGGATTCGTCCGGCGGCCCCGGGCCGGGGATCAAAGCGGGGTGGTACCCGCTCCTCGGTCCGTCGTTCGCCGACCGGGACTCATATGTCGGGGTGGTTCCTGGCATACCCGGTCGGCGGGCGTTCGGGTCCCTCAACTTGATCCCCGCGGTGTCACAGACGACCCGCGGTGGACACCTTCCCCTCGGTGAGAACGCACCACCCTGCTCACCGAAGGAGAGGGCGATGAGCCTGACCCAGCACCACGAACCCGACCCGACGGCCCGACCGCCGGGATCCAAGAACACCGCCGCGCCCACGCACGCCTCCGACCCCCGCCGGTTCGCGATCGCCTGCAGCGCATCGGCCCTCGTGCTCGAGCGTGAGGGTCAGGACGGCGCCGCGAAGCAGCTGCGTGAGCTCGCCGGCGATCGCCCCGCCTCCACGGGGGCGGACACATGAGCATCACGGTCTACAGCAAGCCGGCCTGCGTGCAGTGCGACGCGACCTACCGTGCCCTGGACCGCAAGGGCATCTCGTACGACGTCGTCGACCTCACCCAGGACCCCGAGGCGCTCGCGATGATCCGCGGCCTCGGCTACCTGCGGGCACCGGTGGTCATCGCCGGTGACACCCACTGGTCAGGGTTCCGCCCGGACCAGATCGGCGCGCTGGCCTCCTCCACCACCGAGCGCTGAGCGCCGCGCTCTGGACCACCACGGGGCCGTGGGTCAGGGCTGCAGCGCGGTGCGCAGGACCTGCTCGAGGTCAGGCAGATCGTCCTCCACGACGATCACCAGCTGCAGACCGTGTCGGGCGGCGAGCTCGCGTTTGCGCGCGATCTTGGCGGCGTACTCGCTCCTGGTGCTCAGGCCGGCCGCCTCGACCAGCACCCCGTTGATCGCCCAGTCGGCGCGCATCCCGTTGGGGTTGAGCTGCGCGTCGTAGGGGTAGGGCGGCTCGATGGTGTGCACGACGCCACGGGCGAAGAACCAGTCGTCGATGTACCGCTCGAAGAGGGAGCGGCACGGGTGCCCGTCGGCGGCGACGGTGTGGACACCGAAGGAGGGCCGCCAGCCCTCGCCGAGTACGCCGGCGTCGGCCAGCAGCGTCGACCAGGCCGGCGCCGCACCGCCCGGCTCGTGGTCACGGGGCAACGGAATCCGCAGGAGCACCTGCCGGACCAAGTCGCCAGTGCTCGTCCAGGGCACGCTCGCCGCCAGCACCCGGCGCGAGGGCGGCCCGCCGTTGTCGGCCGCGAGCGTCCGTACTGCCTCGTGTGCGGCCTCTTCGCGTTGGGAAGTCCACGGGAAGGGGACCCATGCGTTGTCGCGCTCTGGGTGGGGGATCAGGTCGGTTTGGCGGAGGAGGGCCGCCTGGGCGCACACCGTGCACACGTCGCTCGTGCGCAGTCGCAGGAGGGTGTCGAGTTCGTGGGCGGCGGGGACATGCTCGCGCCGGCACACGAGACACTCGCCGGTCGCGAGCCGATCGGACGCGGCGGTGAGCCCGGCATGGGCGAGCGCGCCCATCACGAGCAGGAACCGTCCGTGGGCGTTCGCTCCTTCGGCAGGCAGTTGCGGCTGGGGGATCGACCAGTCGACGATGGCCTGCACGAGCTGCGGCTGGCCGGACCGTGCTGCGCCATCGCCCTCGTCGGTGCCCAGCAAGCCGAGCCGCGCGGGATCGGGCACGACGTCGTGCCAGGGCAGGGCCGCCCACCACTGTGGCGCCAGAGTGCGCAGCCGAAACGCCGTGAGCCCCAGCTCGTGCACCCGCGAGATACCACGGGCCCACTCCAGGGCCGTCGGGGTCTCGGCCGGTAGCTCGAGCAGGGGAGTCGCCTTGCGCAGCGCGGCGAGCTCGTCGACGTCGAACACGAGGCTGCGGGATCCCCAGCCGATGTCACCGGCGAGCGTCGGGGCTGTCGGGTCCAGGGGTTCGGCTGCGAACACGGCGTCCGCGGCGTCAGCGACGACACCGGGCACCAGCTGACGCGAGGTCGCCGGCAGCTGCCGCGGGCTCTTCAGCGCACTTCGCCGGCTGCGGCTCGCAGCTCTGGCGTTGCGATCCACGATCCGCGGGGGCGGGTACTCCAGCAGGCCCTGGTACTTGCTGGTCTTCTCCGGATCGTCCGGGACCTGGTCGACGACGTCGCCCACGCGGAAGCCGTGCCACTCGGCAACCTCCCGTCCGGGCTCGAACCACAGCTCGGACAGGCAGAACAGCGCCTCCGACTCGGGATAGAAGACGCCGAACGTCGTCCCGTCCTCATAGCGGGGGTCCCCGCCACCGAAGCCGAAGGTCCACGCATCGGCCATGTAGGCGTTGACGTACACGCGCCAACGGGGCCGTGGCGAGTCCCACCCACCGATCGGTGGGCGAACCTCATACCCCGCAGCCTCCAGCGCGGACGCGATGACGCGACGATCGCGCTGGTCGGCCACGTCGAGGACGTTCAGCCCCAGGTAGAGCCGGCCCACGATCGCGCGCTCCTTCTTCACCACGATCCGGGGCAGATACCTGGCCCGCTGCACCTTCATAGTGAGCTCGTCTTCGCGCAGCGGGACGTGTGGGCGTTCGGCCTCGTCCTGCGCCCACGCCAACCACTCCGCGGCATACGTCCGCGGCTTGCGCCGCCCCATCACGCCTCCCGAGACCTGGGCGTCCGCGCCCACTGCCACCCACATCGTGGCCCGTCCGGAACCGCCGCGCGCCCCGAGCACCAGCCCACGATGTCAGGACGAAACGCGCGGGCGGGTGTCACAGACGACCCCGGGCAGACACATTCCCCGGGCATGAACGACCAGCTGTCCACCCTGATCGGGGCCGCGCTCAACGCCGGCCTCACGCTCTGGGCAGCCCTGACCACCCTCGCCGTCGCGCTGATCGCCACCTACGCGCTGACCAGCGCCCTGAAGGACGACACCGGCACCCTGCACGACACCCTCTGCCTCGCCGCAACCCTGGCGACAGCATCGGCACCGGCATGGGCCCTCATCTGGATCCGTGGCGGCATCCACCTCGACCCCACCACGTGGCTCTGCCTCGCCATCGAAGCCGTCCTCGCCGCCGCGGCGCTCGCGGCACTGGCGCGGCATGAGGCGCACGACGACACCAAGGAGCACGCGACGTCGGCGCGACGGCCGTCCCGCTCCGTGCCGACAGCCCACCGACACGCGTGACCGCGACCGACCGACCCGAAGGGCAGGACCTCCACCGATGATGCGACACGACGACCCATGGCCTCTGTGGATCCTGCCGATTCTGGGTGGGGCTTTGGTCCTCATCGGCCTCTGGGGGGTCTCGCAGCTGGTCCCAGGAACGGCGGCCGGTGAACCCGACCCCGGCGTGGAAGCCCCCCTCATGACGGAACCGCTGGCCAAGAACGCAGCCGCGAGCGTGACCACCGCCCGCGCCGAGCTCGAAGACCTCGACATCAAGGGGCGCGCCCCCAAGACCGGGTACGACCGCGAGCATTTCGGCGACGGATGGGCCGACCTCGACGACGACGGCTGCCACACCCGCGACGAGATCCTGCGCCGCGACCTGACCGACATCACGCTCGAGGCCGGTTCGGACTGCGTCGTGGACTCCGGCCAGCTCAAGGACCCCTACACCGGCACCGGCATCGACTTCACCCGCGGACAGGACACCTCCACCGCGGTGCAGATCGACCACATCGTCGCCCTGTCCGACGCATGGCAGAAGGGCGCCCAGCAGTGGACCGCCGCCACGCGGGAGCGGTTCGCGAACGACCCAGCGAACCTGCTCGCGGTCGACGGCCCCACCAACGCGGCCAAGAGCGACGGCGACGCCGCCACCTGGCTACCGCCCCACAAAGCCTTCCGCTGCGAGTACGTCGCCACCCAGGTGCACGTGAAGGCCGAATACGCCCTGTGGGTCACCCCCGCCGAGCACGACGCGGCCAAGCGGCTCCTGGACGCCTGCCACGCACTGGCACCCACCCACTGACCTGGAGCACCGATGCCCACCACACGCCGTCCCCGCACGCTGCCCATCGACACGATCTACCTCCACTCGCTGCGCCTGCGCCTGCCGGCCCCCATGCACCCCACCTGGGCCATGTACTACCTCCTGGCCGTCACCGTCTCCGGTGCCACCGGCGCGATCCTCCTGGCCCGCTGGACCGACGCCACGTTCTGGCTCAGCGCCGCCGTCGGGGTCGCCCTGAGCGTCCTCACCGCCCTCGCCGGACGACACCTCGCCACCGCCTGGTGGCGCTCGCGCCCCCCGCTCGAAAACCCGGTGTCCTGGCTGTGCCAGAGGGCGCTCATCCGGTTCGACCTCGACTACGGGTGGATCCAGGCCGAGACCTGTGACGGGCCATCCGACCTGCGCGTGCAGCTGGTCTGCAGCTACTGCACCCAGATCGAGACAGCGAACTGGTGCCAGGACTGCATCGACACGGCCACCCAGCCCCCAAGGCAGCAATGCACCGCGTGCGGGCGCCCCGTCACCGAGGTCCAGATCACAGCAGGAACCCGATGACCCCCGCGACGAGCACCAAGGAGAGCCCGATGCCCCGCCAGATCGCCCGAACCACCCGCGCACTACGCCACACCTGGCGCGCCGTCGCAGGGTGGTGCGACGCCCACCTCGTGGCCATCGTGACCTCGGTCCTGCTGTGCGCGATCTGGCTCGGCATCGCCCCCGCGATCGCTTCCCTCATCCAGCACTACGCCGACGCCGCCCCCGCGGACCAGGCCGCACTGCTCGCCGTCGGCGGCACCGTGCTCATCGCACTCACCCGCATCACGGCGATCCGCCGCATCACAGCGCGACGCCGCCGACAGGGACCGGCGCTCGCGGCGATCCCGACTGCGCGGCTCCTCTCGGCCCGAACCCACCGCCACGCCGAGCTCGAGGGCATTCCTGCGCCCCTGCGCACCGTGTGGCTCGGCCTGTGCGGCCTGTACGGGGAGCCGTACGCGACGTGGGTGATCGCCAACGTCGACGACGACGCGACCCCCGAGAAGGTGCTCGCCTACGCCGAGGACCGCCACCACCATTGGGTGGAGGGCACTTACCGGGCGCGGGGGCGCGAGTCGTTCGCGCGGCACGAGGCCGCGCATGCGGTCGTCGGGCACGTGATCGGCTGCACCGTCCTCCAGGCCGACATCCGGGCGACCGAGACGACAGGCGGCCAGACCCACTCCATCCTCCCGGTCCCGTTCCCCGCCGAGCACGACGCAGCCTGGATCCGCATGCGGTCCGGGCTCGCCGGCCGCGCCATCGACATCCTCAGCGGCCAGCACGACCACGGATCAACCAACGACGTCGAATCGGCGACCAAGGACGCCGCAATCATCGTCTCCACCGGCCTGCGCCCCACCGGATACACAGGGCCGCTGACCACCGACTCCCTCCTCGCTGCCGCCAGCTCCGAGGCACGTCGCATCCTGCTCGCTCATCAGGACGTCGTCGACGCCATCGCCTCCGCGCTCATGGAGAAGGAAGTGCTCGGGTCGCACGACCTACGAGCACTCCTGCCGGCCACAACGGACGACGTCGTCGTTCCCGGCCGCGCGAGCTTCGCGACACGCGCCGCAGCTGCCGGCCAGGTCGACATCAATGAGGCCTGGCGCGCCATGGCCGGCCCGGCCCAGTCCGAGGACCCCGTGGTGCAGGTCGCCTTCCGTCGCGCGCACGCGGCCGCCCCGGCCGCAGCTCGCAAGGCGGACAGCTGATGCTGATCAGCATGCGCACGGCCAGCGACGTCACCGCCTCGGACTTCTTCTGCGGCGGCGGCGGGTCTAGCACCGGCATGGCCCAGATCGACGGCCTGCGGATCATCCACGCGTCGAACCACTGGCATCTCGCCGTCGCGGTGCACAACCTCAACCACCCGGACACCGACCACTCGTCAGTCGACCTGCACCAGGAGGACCCCGCGTTCTTCCCCACGACCGACGTCGCGTGGTTCAGCCCCGAGTGCACGAAGTGGTCCCAGGCGAACGGCTCGGCGCCGCTTCCCGCCATCGAGGAGGGCCTGTTCGAGGACCCACTGTCGGCCGAGGCCACGACCCGTTCGCGCCTGCTGATGTTCGACGTGCTCAGGTACGCCGAGCACCACGCCTACAGGTACCTAGTGGTCGAGAACGTGATCGACATCGCCACCCAAAGCCGCTACCGCCTTGCCTGGTACGAGTGGCGCAAGCAGCTCTCCGCACTCGGCTACCGCTTCCGCGTCATCTCGCTGAACTCCATGCATGCCAGCACCTACGGCCAGCCCGCGCCACAGTCGCGCGACCGCATCTACATCGTGTGCTGGCGCGAGGGGGAGCGCGCTCCCGAGCTCGACCGCATCCTGCGCCCCAAGGCGTACTGCCCGAAGTGCCGCGAGGTGGTCGCCGCCGTCCAGTCATGGAAGAACGGCAAGAAGGTCGGCCGCTACCGCCAGACCTACCTCTACGTGCACAGCCAGTGCGGCACCGTCGTCGAGCCCGACTGGCTGCCTGCGTCAGCCGCGATCGACTGGTCGATCCCCGGCGAGCGCATCGGTGACCGGCTCAAGCCGAAGACCCGCGCGCGCATCGCGGCGGGCATCGCCCGCTACTGGTCGCCGCTCACCCTCGAGGCAGCCGGCAACACGTACGACGCCGCCGACCCAGCGCACCCGAACCACGGCGACCCGGAGGCGTACTACCGAGCGTGGCCGGTCGAGCAGGCCATGCGCGCGCTGCACACCAGCAACAGCAAGGGCCTCGCCGTGCCGGTCGAGGGCCGCGACGGTAAGGAAACCCTGCCGCTCGACATCCCGATGCGCACCCAGACCACGCGCGCGGAGACCACCCTCGCGCACCAGCCGTTCATCACCGAGATGTACGGCACCTCGACCGCGCGCTCGGTCGCCCAGCCGGCGGGGACCTTCACCGCCGGCGGGAACCACCACGGCCTCGTCACCGACCGTGAGCCGCTGGTCATGACGAATAACCACCAGAACCGGGCCCGGCGGACGTCCGAGTCTGCGCCGACGCTCACGACCGCGACCGGCGGCGGTTCCGGGCTCGTCACCCCGGCCGGCGGGTCGTGGAACGACGACGCGCGCACCACCGACGAGGCCCTGCGCACGCTGCACACGCGTGAGGCGTACGCGCTCGTCACCCCCTACTACGGGACCGCGCGCGAGGGGCGCCCGGTGAGCGAGCCCGTCGGCGCGCTCACCACCCGAGACCGGTACGCGCTCACGACGGCGCCCGACCGGGACGCGCTCATCCACCGCCACAACTCCGGTGGCGCCGAGATGACCACGCCCGCGTTCGAGGAGCTCCGCACGCTCACCACGGGCGGGCACCAGTCCCTGCTCCAGCAGCTGCGCCCCCGCGTCACCGCGGAGGACATGGCAGCCGCGATGGAGATGGTGCCGGAGGTGCTCTTCCGCATGTTCCGCCCGCACGAGGTCGCGGCGGGCATGGCCTTCCCGAAGACCTACCGGTGGGACGCGCTCAACGACAAGGGCCGCACGCCCTCGAACCGTGACCTGGTCAAGATGGCAGGCAACGCCGTCACCCCGCCCGCGTCGCGCGACATCATGGCGGTCGTCATGGAGGCCCTGACCGGCGAGCGGGTCTCGTTCTCCCTGGCGGCGTGAGCGAGCACGGACGGCAGGTCAGGGCGCCGTCTCGAACTTCACGCCGGCGTCGGGGTGGCCCACGACCCAGAGCGTGACCTTCACCCTGCGCCGCACGGCCATGGTCAGTGCGCCTCGTCCCAGGCGTCGAGCATGCCGACGAACTTGTCCTCGCGCTCCGGGCAGCCGGTCTGGATGACACGCATGGTCTGCCAGACACCCGGGGCGGCGGGCTCGGCCTGGTCTGAGGTGGAGTCCATCACCAGGCCGCGCAGACCACCGCGCTCGTCCAGGGAGCCTGTGTCGCGCACCCCGGCGCACACCAGCGGCTCGAACGCGGCCAGGTACTCGGGGTCTTCGAAAGCATCGATGACGTACTGCGACACGTGGCCGTACCGCTCGGCGACTGCAACGGCGCGGGCGGCGTCCTCGGCTTCGGCCTTCACCTTTTTCTCGGTCTTGCTGGACCGCTTGATCGTGGCGGCCCAGTCGCCGGCGAGCGGGTGGTCCGGGCACAGCATCATCGCGGCACGAATCTCGTTCTTCTGCGGCTTCGTGAGCATGTCCGCCGTGGCGTAATCGTCAGCGGCGTCGTTCTGGGCGCATATCGCGTACAGCACGCCGATGTCGTTGTCGTCGTATCCGGAAGCGTCGTAGGCAGCGAGCTCGAGGCCGGTGGTGGGGGTGACGGCTTCCCATGTGTCGCACAGGTCATATTCGCTCGGCCACAGCGCCGCGAGATCGGTCTGCATTTGAGTGCCGTCGTCGCGGGTGATGTACAGGTCACCCTGCTCGTCGTCGTAGCAGTCGAGTACCACGGGCTCGGGTGATTCCTCGGTCGGCTCGAGGGACGACAGAGGGCTGGGTTCCTCGGTCGTCGGAGCGGCCGTGACCGTCGGGATAGGTGATGCGGCGCTGTCGGCAGGGGGGTTGTTCTCAGCGGGGGAGCACGCGGCCAGCAAGACGAAGACGCCGACTGTGACGGAAGCAGTCGCGGGGCGACGGGTGACGTTCATGCGGTCCTCACGCGGAGACAGTAGGTCGTCCGACATCGATCGGGTGCCGGGAGCGACGACAAATCACCCGGGCAAATCAGAGACCCCGCGGGTATGACTGGACCCGGTCGCGGGTGGGTGCCTGAGTCACCATCATGGGCCAATGGCCGCACCCACGCCGTTCCGCTCCTCTCGCCACACCCGCGCGATCCTTGTGGCTGACTGGCGCGACGCAGAGGAGCTCGCACGGTGGCATATGTGTGAGGTGCTCGGGTTCCGCGATGCCGCCCTCACACCATCCGGCGCAGATGGAGGCATTGACGTCGTGTCGGCTCGTGCGCTGGCGCAGGTGAAGCACCACAACACGCCCGTCGGCAGCCCGGAAGTGCAACAGCACGTCGGCGCCTCCCACAGGACGAAGGACGCTCTCTTCTACGCCCTGTCCGGGTACACCGCAGCGGCGCTCGAATACGCCAACACTGCCCAGCTCGGCCTCTTCACATACAACATCTACGGCGACGTCCACCCCACCAACGACCGCGCGCGCCAGCTCCAAGCGCGCAGCGCAACGACTACTCCTGAGACGGAACGGGACGCCGCGAGCGAACGACTCCATCGCGATGCAGCCGCCGCGGCCGCCACCTTCGACCGCGAGCTGGCCGCCGCCGTGCGGTTCAGCGAGCAGTTCTCATTCGCACGCACCTTGGAAGCCGACGAAGTTGAGGACCTTCAGCGGTTCGTCCTGGTCGAACTGATGTCGATCCTGGCCATGCTCGAGGACGTGCGGCAGGCCTGGGCCGAGGATGACCAGTCTGCGGTTCTCACGAACGCGATCGTCGCGGAGTTGGGAGTGGAGCGCTCCTGGCAGGAGTGGATCCATACACTCGCGCACTGGCGGCACCGTGCACTAGAGGTATACGCCCGACTGGTCGCCAGCAAGGAACGCGGTCGTGCCAAGACACTGGATGACAGGGCGAAGGTGTTTCTCGCCGACGCGTATCGCCGAGACTCGGAAGGCGAGCTCCGGCTCACCGATCGGTGGAAGTCGCGACCCGTCGGGAACGACCTCCGCTACACCGACGTGGACACCGACTGGTACATCTGGGCGGTTGAGAGGATGGCGGAAGTTCCCGAATGGTGGCGCCCCGCCATCGACGCCCAACTCTTCGGACTTACGAGCGAGCAGCACCTGCAGCGCAGCGACGTCGATAGTTCTGACTACCGCGATGGCGGCCCCTGGACCCTCGTGTAGCTCACGGATCTCCCGCTACGACACCCGCGTCGCCCGACAGGCCCTGTGCTGGATACCGGAACTGGGGGCATGGGGTGCCGTGGGAGGTGGGCGAGGAGCCGCCTGGTGTGGGTGGTGGCCGGTAGCGTCGAGAGCACCAACCACATCGGTGGCCTGACCAGCCACTTTGACCGGGCCGGCCCGCTTGTTGGCCGCAGGGAGTGATCCACGATGAACGCTGCGCTGCAGACGATCGAGTGCGCCAGGATCGACGCGCTGAGGACCGGGGACGAGTTCCGGGTCCTGGGCACGCTGGCATGGGGGCGCGTGCGCCACGCGACGCGTGAGGTGGTGTTCGTCGACGGGGCCGTCGGGGAGCGGAGCCTCGCGCTCGACGACTGGGGTGTCACCGAGGTCGAGGTACGCCGGGCCGACCACGCGGGAGAGGTGCGCATCGACATCCTCACGTGGGGCGGCGAGCGCTTCGAGTGGCACTCCACCTGCTACGTGCCCCCGACGGCCGACCGGCGGGACCTGATCCTGGCCAACGCGCCGTACGCCTACCTCGGCCTGCTCGAGGAGATGCTCGAGCCCAACGGGCCCGCGCGGTACCGCATCGGCACCCACACGATCCTCGTGCGGGAGGTGTGAGCGATGGTCCACGAGCACATGATCCCGGTGCTGTTCGACGTCAACGCGCCCACCGAGGAGGAGGCCGCACAGATCCTCGTCGACCACCTCGTGGCTCACCTGAGAGGCGCCGTGCCGACAGGGGAGTTCCCCGAGCAGGGGATCGAGGCATGGTGGCTGCCCCAGGCCGAGCACAAGCACATCGACGGCAACGACCGAGACGCCCTGCACCTGGTCGAGCAGCCGACCACGCACCAGGACGACCCGTCGGCGAGCGACGTCGACGGCCGACGCCCCTCGACCACCTGACCCACCCCGTCCCGACAGCGCGCCGGCCCCGTCCACCACGGGGCCGGCGCGCTGCTACTGAGGCAGCGGGCATGGGGTGCCCGGTGCAGCTGGGGCGGGGCTGTCGCCCGCCGGCGAGCGCCGATAGCGTCGAAGCACCAACCAAATCGGTGGCCTGACCAGCCACCCCGAACGGACGGAGAACCGTCATGTCCGAGACCAGCACCATCGACGCGCCCACCACGGCCCTGGCCCTGGAGGGCCGGCAGGCCATAGCGAACGGGCAACTGACGACCGTCACCCGCGTGGACGGCGACACCCTGTACGTCGAGCACGAGCCGGGCCGGGCGCTCGCCGCCGGCGGGGTCGTGGTCCTGCCCACGACAGGGGAGCCGGTCACCGTGAACGGCGACCCGCGCGTGTGGGTCGGGACCGACACGGCCCTCACCGGGGCCGTAGCGCTACGCGAGGGGAACCTCTGGACGGTGTGGGTCTCCCCGAGTGGGGACGTCTATTCCGGGCAGCATGCCATCACCGAGCTCGACGCCCGCAAGATCGTGACCGGCCCGCCCGAGCCGGGTATGCGCGCGGCGATGACGGCAATCTCGAACCAGCGCCGAGCCCAGCAGGCTGCCGCAGCAGACCGAGCCGAGTGGATCGAGCGGCTCACCGATGAGGCGCACACGTACGCCAACGACAACGCCCTGTGCGAGCGGTTCGACGAGTTCATGGAGGAGCACGGGATGCGCCGACGCACCCGCGACTACGACCTGCGCGTCGAAGTCACCGCGACCCTCTACATCACCCGCAACGCCGAGAGCGTCGACGACGCGATCAACGACCTCGAGCGTGATGACGTCTGGGCACATCTCAACTCGTCCGACCTCGACTGGACCTCCTCCGAGCGGTAGCCACCGAATCCGGCGAGCTCGAGCGGGTGAGGCATCGGACGCCGGTGCCTCACCCGTGCCGGGCACCCCATGCCGCCCGCCACGGGGTCCGAATCGCTCGCGCTGTGGGTAGCGGTCGGTAGTGTCGTGAGCACCAAACCACCCGATGGCCTGACCAGCCATCTCGAAGAGCGGAGCACCCCGCGATGACGCACACCACGAGCACCCCCACACCCTCCATCCGCGCTCGGCACACAGCGACCTGCTACGCCCACGCCGTCGGCTGCGCCGTCGAGAACATCGCCGAGTGGGACGCCGAGACCCACGCCCGGAACAGCACCGACCCCATCGAGCAGGGTGACGGCTACCTCACCGATGGCACCGTGTCGTGCGTATGCGCCGACGGGGTGAGCCAGCGCCTGGCCGGAACCCTCGCCGCCGGGTACGCCGCCCTGGACGACGCCGACGTGGACGACGAGCCGGAGACGTTCACCTGCGAGTGCGGCGACCACGAGTACCCCGTGGTCCCCGGCACCGACGAGAGCACGTGGTGCGAGTGCGGCGCCCGCCTGAACGAGCAGCGGCAGGCCCTGGCCGACGGCGAGCAGGCGCCGACCCGCTGACCAGTGACCTGGGCGCCGGCATGAGCGGGTCCTGCCTGCACAACGCGTACCGCTCGGGCCGGGTCCCCGGCGAGTGACCAACGGGCCCGGCCCACCCCTCCCGGGCGGGCCTGGCACCCCGAGCGCGACCCCGCGCCGCCAGCGACCGGCGTACCACCCCGCCCAAGCTTCACCGGAAGGACCGCACCATGACCCTCACCCCGAGCCACTTCGAGGCCCGACGCTCCGACGACCCCGTGAAGACCGACCTCGAACTCACCTGCACCGCGTGCGAGAGCGTGCTGTGCGACGTCGAGCACGGCGACAGCATCGAGGTGCTTCTGTCCGTCGCCGAAGGCCACGTGTGCACGGACACCGCCGCCGCGACTGGCGCCGGAGTCGAGGCCACGCACGACGGGCACTGGATTCTCGTTGAACGCGAGCACTCCCCGAGCCTGCACGTCGGCCCGTACCCGAGCCTGGCCGCCGCCGACCACGCCCAGTGCCACGCGCTGCTCATCGATGGCTTCACCGAGGTCGACGCGACCGACGTCCAGGTGCTGACGGACCGGACCGAGCCCGCAGACGCCGTGACCGTGCTCATCGACCTGGCCGACCCGGACCACACCGGCGTCGGCAGCGACGACGACGCCGGCGACATTGCCGCCGCCATCGCGCACGCCCGCGTCACCGGGTCCGTGGGCGCCACGTACAACGGCGTCGCCGTGACGCGTGCGCACACCCTCGCCCTGGGGCAGACCGTCGTCCGCCCGGACGGTCGCCCCACCGTGGTGACTGGCATCGCCGTCCCCCGGGACCGATACAGCCTGCCGACCGGCGAGGACGTGACCGTGTGGACCGCCGAGGGGGAGCCGCTGACCCTCGCGCCGAACGACTTCCTCCGCACCCTCTGACCGCCCGCCCGGCCGCGCCGCAAGCGGCGGCCGGACACCCTTCAACCCCACCACGCTGCAACCGAAAGGAGCCCGACCGTGGGCTACCGCCTCGCCGGAATCTCCGCCTCCCGCACCACCGCCGCCTACCTCACGCCCGACCAGTACGGCGGCGACGAGTACGAGGACGACACCCTGAACGTCCCGGAACTGGTGCTCACGTGCGACGGCTCGGAGCAGCACATCGTGGTCGAGGGCACGGACGTCGAGGTCCTGGCCGTCCTGGACCAGGCCCGCGCCGTCGTCGCCGCCCGCGTGCTCACGTTCGCCGGCGGATGGTTCGACGCGCCCGTGTGCCCGTGCGGCAACGACGTCGAGTGCGGCGGCTTCCTCCCCGCCGACGCGGACGGCGGGTACGTGTCGCGTCGCCAGGGCACGCCCGAGCCGACGCACCTGCTGTGCGCCGAGTGCGGCCGGTACTGGACCGCGCCGGACCCCGCGGTCCACGGGGACCGGGACGGCACGGAGCCGCGCACCATCCCGGGCGTGGCGTATGCCGGCCAGATCGACATCGCCGCCCTCGCCGCCGCAAACGCCGCCGCTGACTGACAGCGTGCCGGCAGCCCACGATCCCGTGGGCTGCCGGCACCAGAGCAGCACCCCATGCCCAATGAACCGGGGACCTCAGCGTGTTGTCGGCTACCTCTCTGCAGGGCCAATCCGCTTCGCCGACTCGGTGGTCGGCTCGTCCTGGAGAGCTGCGTCGACCAGTGCGGCGTACAGGCTGTCGTCCAGCGCTGCCGGGCCGGCGGCTTCCAGCGCGCGCTGCACGTGGACTACGAAGTCGCGAGGTGTCAGCCTCTCGTCCGGGTCATCGCCGACGACGATCATCTTCGGGTCGACGACCGTGGCGCGTCGCAGAATGTCGAACTGCTCGTCGCGGAATGCCTCCGCTGCGAGCATGGCCGCCACCCGTGCGTCCCACTCGGCCTTCGTCATCGCCAGGGCTGGCTCGGGCTCCACGGCGGCGAGCTCGGAGCTCACGACGCTGCCTACTTCCTCCAGCTGCCGCACGCGGTTCGCGCTCGTCGCATCGGCCGTCAACCGCGGTAACCGGATCGACGACAACCGCTCCCGCAGCGCCCTGAGCCTCGGCCCAAGGGACATGCTCCAGAACCGCTTCACGCGCGGAGCCGCAGCGACCGCTCCCACGATGGCCAGCGTGACCACCAGTTCGGCGATCCGGTCGGCTAGTTCCGCATCTGCTTCGCGCTGCTCCTGGGTGCGGGCGTCGTGGGCGTTCACGAACGAGTCAGCCCACGGCTCCTCGACCGGCGGCGGGTCCTCGACGGGTCGCCACGTCGCCTGCCCGACCAGCCGGTTGCTCTCGTCGAACAACAGCCCCGACTTCGCGCCAGGGTCCGTGTCCGAGTCCCCGAGGTGGAGCCCCTCGGGGACGTTCGTCTCGTACCTCATCGCCCGAGATTAGCGGGCGCCAGGTGCGCCGCACAGAGCCCGTCACCGCCGCCGTGACGGGCACCCCATGCCGCCCGTCACGGCGCCTGGACCCCTCCCGGGAGTCGGTGGCCGTGGGTAGTGTCGAAGGCACCAACCAAACGGCGGACTGACCATCCGCCTCGAGAGTCCGGGAGGACTTATGAGCTCGCAGTGGCAGGGCTTCGCGCACGCGGTGCAATCGGCGGCGCTGTTCATGTCCAGCGCCAAGCTGGACGGAGACGTGATCAAGGCAGTGCAGGTGCGGTGGGACTCGGAGCGGAACGTGAACATCGCGACCGCGACGGACCGCTTCATGATCGGGGAGCAGACGTTCGGAGGCGATACGCCGCCCGACCCGGAGGGCTGGAGCGCGTTCCTGGTGGGTCGAGACGACGTCGCGACCCTCGTCAAGAACGGTGACCCCACCGCGGTGCGCGTCGAGGACGAGAAGGTCACGCTCACCTACCCCGACGGCGGCAGCTGGACGTTCGTGAGCGTGGCGGGGGAGTACCCCGCGGTCTCGCGCCTGTGGGACCGCGCCGAGGCTTCCGGCGAGGTCGACCACGTCCTGTTCAACCCCGCACTCCTGGCCCGCCTGGCGAAGGTGGTCCCGTACAAGGACGGCGAGCTCGGCAAGCGCGCCACCGTCCTCCAGCGCCACGGTGCCACCGTGCGGTTCGAGTTCCAGGACCCCACGCTCCCCGTGCGCGCCTACATCGGCGACCGCTTCCGCGCCCTCATCGTGCCCGTCCGCGAAGCAGCCTGACCGCGCCGGCGCCGCGAGCCCACCATGGCGCTCGCGGCGCCGGCCACGGCACGAGACGAGATGGAGACGACCGTGCAGCTGACGACCCTGACCACACGCGACCCCGACAACGGCCTCGCGACCACGATCCACACCTCGCGCGGGGCGGCGCTCGCCGCGTTTGGTGACGCCTACGACATAGACCCCGAGGAGCTCGACGCCGTCAGAGCTGCCGAGTCCCGGGGGGTGACCGTGCAGTTCGACGTACACGAGATCTCCGCGGCCCTCAACATCGACCAGGTCGAGGTAGTGACCTACCACGGCGAGATCGACCAGGTCCCCGTCGTGCAGGTCGACGCCCCCAACGGCCACCGAGTACGGATCAACCTCAACGACGCACCCATCTACGACGGCGACCCGGGCACTGGCGCCGGCGTCGGCCTCGTCTCCCGGGAGCAGGCCGACACCTGGGCTGGACGGGAGCTCACCGACGACGAGTGGAACGCGCTGAGCATCGCCCTGCCGGCCAGCAGCGTCCCGGACGCCGTCGGGACGATCGTCGACAACTTGCGCACCTGAGACGGGAGACCCGCGCCGTCGTCAGCTCTTTCGTGAGGCGCTCTGCCAGCCCGGGACGACCTCGTCCATGATCTGCTGCCACTCGTCGCACCACCTAAGAGAACCCGCGCCGCGGGCCGACCGCCTGACCGTCACAAGCCAGGTACCGAGGCTCTTGATCTGCGGGTCGTGCGCGTTGCTCGGGGGGAACCGTCCGAGGGCCTCGCGGTAGCTGGCGATCTGCTCTGCTCTGGTTCGGATCGTGTCAGAGGAGATCCGCGGTGCCGCAGTGGACTCCTGCCATCCAGGAACCAGGTCGTCCATGATGCGCTGCCTCTCGGGCGACCACTTCGCCCTACCCTTCTCGTGCGCGGACAAACGCGTGGCACGGAGCCACATGCCGAGGTCGTCTGCCATCGGCAGCTCGCCGTGGCGCTTCCGGTACGCAGCCACCTCCGTCGCACGGGCGCGAAAGCGGACATCGTCCCGGACGAAGGACGGCCCAGTGTCCAGCCAGCCGGGGATGACCGTGTCCATGAGCCATTGCAGCTCGCGGCTCCACACGATCCCGGACCGATTCGGCATCCCCGACGCGGCTCGTCTCATCTGGTCCAGCCACGCCGCACCTTCAGGATCGTCGAGTCCGTGGGGTAAGAAGCCAGACCGCGCGCGGAAGCGTCGCACGCGGTCTGCGCGGACGTACGCATCGACGAGCGCCAAAGGCACCGGCGGATCCGTGAACCCGTCCTCGAGCTCGACGTAATTCTCACCCGTCATGTACTCCCACTCGGCGTCGACGACCCAACGGACCGCCGGTAGCGGAGACGACTCGAGATACCCCCGGAACAGTTCCTCGGGGTGCCGCTTCACCTGCTGCGGCGCCCGCACCCGGTTCAACTTCGATCGCCTCATCGGACCTCCTTGTGTCCGCCACCGCCGGCCGGTACCTCGAGGTTGCTCTTCTGGAACTCCCGGCCCCACCGAGCTAGCCCCGGCGCGTCGTGACGCCGGGACCGTCGGCATGGGGTGCCGGGGAAGAGGCGAGCGCCCTTGCTACGTCCACGGTGACGCGGAACGGTGGGCAGTACCAACCACCCGGTGGCCTGACCAGCCGCTTTCGAACGGAGCATGACCCATGAGCGACCTCGCTACCACCGTGACCGTGATCGACGCCTGCGGGCGTGCCGCTGTGCCGGTGCTGCTGCTGTCCGACCCGGGCATGGGCAAGTCCAGCCTCGTGCGGGGCCTGGCTGCCGCCGAAGGGGTGCCGTGCGAGACGGTGCTCGGCTCGATCCGCGAGCCCGCCGACGTCGCCGGGCTGCCCGTCGTGTCAGACGGGGGCGTGGTGCTGTCCCCGCCCGCGTGGGCTCAGCACCTGGCCACTGCCGGTGCCGGGTACCTGTTCCTGGACGAACTGACCACCTGCCCGCCCGCCGTGCAGGCCGCGATGCTCGCCGTCGCGCTCGACCGCACGGTGGGGGACCTGACCCTGCCTGCCGGGGTGCGGGTGGTGGCCGGGGCGAACCCGCCCGACCGCGCCGCTGACGGGTGGGAGATGAGCCCGCCGCTGGCCAACCGGTTCTGCCACGTCGAGTTCCGCCCCTCGGTGGACGACTGGCTCGACGGCATGACGACCGGTTGGGCCGCGCCCCCGGCGTCCCGGGCGATCACCGCCGACCCGACCCGTGTCGAGTCCGTCAAGGCGCTCGTGACCGGCTTCATCCGGCACAAGCCCGAGCACCTGCACACCTTCCCCCGCGCCGCCGCGAGCACGGGCGGTCCGTGGCCCTCGCGGCGCGTCTGGGCGATGCTCGCCACGGCGCTGGCCAACGTGCGCGACGACGACGCCGCCGCCCGCCAGGCGCTCGCGTTCGGCCTCGTGGGCGAGGGTGTCGGGGTCGAGTTCCTGACCTGGGTGGACCAGGCCGACCTGCCCGACCCCGCCGCCGTCATCGATGACCCGTCGATCGTGGACTGGACCGGACGCCCGGACCGCGTGTGGGCCGTGCTGTCCGCCGTCGTCGGGTGGGCTGCCAGCGCCGGGTCCGCCGACGCCTGGCGCAAGGCATGGGGGCCGCTGCTCGCCGCCGCAGAGGCAGGCGCACCCGACGTCTCCGCTGCCGCCGCCCGCCCGCTCGCGGCCTGCCGCCCGGCCAGCGCGCGCGTCCCTGCCGCCGTGCGCGACAAGTTCGCCCCCGTGCTCGCGGCGGCGGGCCTGGCCGGGAGCGTGGCGGCATGAGCGCCCCGGTCCGACCCCTGGACGGCGACGAGTTCGAGGCGTTCCGGCTCGGACGCCTCGTCGCCGCCGAGAACGCCCCGTACTTCATGCACGCGCTGTTCGCCGTCGCGCCGGTCGCGGCACCCGGGCTGGGCACGTTCGCCGTGGACGGCACCTGGCGGCTGTACATGGACCCCGACCTGCTGACCGGCCCGAACCGGTGGGACTCCACCACCGTGGGCGCGGTGCTGCTGCACGAAGCGGGCCACCTGCTGCGCGACCACGCCGGGCGCGCCGGGAACCTGCCCACGCCGCGCAACCACCTCGCGTGGAACCTCGCCGGGGACGCGGAAATCAACGACGACCTGCTCAGCGCCGGTGTCCCGCTGCCCGAAGGGGTCGTCACCCCGAGCGCGCTGGGCTGCCAGGACGGCGACCTCGCGGAGACGTACTACGCCCACCTCGTGCCCCCGGACGGCAACGCGCCCGACCTGCCCGACGACGGCTCGCCCGGGTGCGGCTCCGGCTCCGGGAGCCCGGCCGCGCCCGGCGAACTGCCCGCGAACGTCGCACTGGACGACGACGCCGGCACGCCCCTGACCCCCGCCGAAGGCGACCTCGTGCGCCGCCGCGTCGCCCAGGCCGTCCAGGACGTCCAGCACGCCAAGGGGCGCGGCTCGGTCCCTGCCGGACTGACCCGGTGGGCTGCCGACGTCCTCGCCCCGCCGACCGTCGCATGGGACCGCCTGCTGCGTGCCGCTGTGCGCCGCGCCGTGGCCGACCGTGCGGGCCGAACGGACTACACCTACGCCCGCCCGTCCCGACGCACCGTGCCCGGCATCATCAAGCCCGCCATGCGCGCCCCCTCGGTCATCGTGTCCATCGTCGTGGACACCTCCGGCTCCATGGGCCAAACCGACCTCGACGCCGCCATGAGCGAGGTGACCGGCGTCCTGCGATCCTCCGGCGTGGCCCGCGAACACCTGCGCCTGCTGTCCTGCGACGCCGCCACCGGCACCGCCCAGCGCGTGCGCTCGGCCACCAGTGTCCGCCTCACCGGCGGCGGCGGCACCGACATGCGCGTGGGCATCACCGCCGCCGAAGACGCGACCCCCGCCCCGCACGTCGTCATCGTCCTCACGGACGGCGACACCCCCTGGCCCGAGCACCCCACCCGCGCCAACCTCGTGTGCGCCGTCATCCGCCCCACCCCACCCATCGGCACACCCCCGTGGGCCACCACCGTCCACATCGACCCCGCCGCCTAACCAGCGGCACCACCAGCGACCCACCAGAGGGCCTGACCACCCCTCACGACACGGGAGCCCACCCATGAGCACGCTCGACCCCTCCCTGCACGCCCACACCGCCCGCCTGCTCGTCGGCACCGACCTCACCCCCGACGACGCCCAGGCGCTCGCGGCCAGCGCCACCGACGCCCCCGACGCACTCGGTGCGGCGATCCAAGACGGCTGGCACGCTGCCGCTGACCAGGGGAGCGACCCGCGATGACCGCAGAGTGGTACGACCTCGGCCAACGCCTGCACGCCGCGCACACCCGCCGACCGGCCGACCGACTCGCACACGCGCCCATCACCGCCGCGCCCTGCCCGGTCGCGGTCCGCGCCCACCGCGACGGCGACTCCGTCACCATCGCCGCCGCCGCACCGGGCGTCCCCGCGAGCACCGCGACGGGCCGCGACGCCTTCGAGCTGCTCGCCTCCCTCGGCGTCACCCTCGCCGCCGACACCCCCGCCACGCTCGTCACCGACGACCCGCGCACCCTTCCCTTGCTGCACACCATCGCCCTGACCGCCCCCGCCGACTCCGAGCACGACGCCGTCGCCGCGCACATCGCGTGGTGGCGCGACCGGGCCGACTTCCCCGGGGGCCGCGCCGTCGTGGACACGCTCGACGCCTGCCGCACTCGCTGGACCCTCGGAGAAGCACCCACCGCCGAACGCCAACCCTCCACCTGGCGACGCTGGCTCACCATCCCCGACGACTCCACGACCGGCCTGCTCGACCTGCACACCCGCCTCAGCGACGGCGACCCCCTGCAATGGCTCGACGTCCTCTCCGAAGACGACGAATGGTCCTACGGAGCCGCACAGAGCGCCCTCAGCGACGGCTTCGACTGGCGACGCCGCGACACCACCACCCGCGCCGCCCTCGGCCTGCGCTCACGCTGCGACGCCGCCGACCTGTACGCCGCCGCCCTGCTCAGCGACCCCCTCTACCGCGACCGCGCCCGCCACACCGGCCACGTCGTCACCGGCACCGCCCACCAGCCCCAACCCGACAAGTCACGCCGCACCGACGTCACCTGCACCCGCATGGACGCCCGCCTGCGACCGGGCAACACCGTCACCGGCTGGACCGGCACCCCCACCACGACCAACGCCCTGCCCTTCACCGCCCAGGTCCACACCGCCACCGTCCGCGCCGGACGCCTCGTGCTCAGCCTCACCGGCACCACTGGCCTCGGCGCACCCCCCAACGGCGCACGCGTGACCCTCATGCCCTCCCCGCCGTCCCCCTCCCTCCAACGACGCGGACGAAGCACCTACCGGGCGCTGTACAGCGCACGCCGCTCCTGGCTCACCACGGGCCGCACCCCCACTCCCACACGCCGCCCTGTGCCCCTCGACGTCCTCGTGGCCGGTGCCGAACCGTCCTGACGGAAGGAACAACCCCATGCGCACCATCCCCACGCTGCGACCCGCCACCCCCGACCCTGCACCGAGCACACCAGGCCCGCCGCCCGCGTCCGCCCCGGCGCTCGCGGCCCCGCCGCCGCACCCTGCCGCCGTGATCCTGGACGACCCGACCACGGCGGGCGTGCTGCACTCGGCCTGGTCGGGTGACCCCGCTGTCGTGGTGCCCTCACCGCCCGGTGCCGGCAAGACGCGCCTCGTGGCGCTGCTGGCGGCCATGCTCGCGGTCCGTGCCGACCTGCGAGTGGGCATCGCGGCCCAGACGCGCGACCAAGCCGCAGAGATTGCCCGCCGACTCGGCGCGCTCGACTACCCGGCCCGCCTCGTGTGGCCCGCCAAGCAACCGGCCCCCGACCTCGATCCGGGTGGCGCGGCTCGCGTCGTCCAGGGCCGGTCGGTGCGCTACCCGAACTCCGGGGGCGGCGTCATCATCGCCACCACGGCCCGCTGGACCTACGCCGATCCCCGCGACCTCGCCTGCGACGTGATGATCGTGGACGAAGCCTGGCAGGCCACCTACGCCGACCTCGGCGCTCTCGGTGCGTTCGCCGCCCAGGTCGTGTGCGTGGGGGACCCCGGCCAGATCGATCCCGTCGTCACCGGCCAGACCCGACGATGGGCCGACTCGCCCACCGGCCCGCACGTACCCGCACCCGTCGCGCTGCGAGCCGCTCACGGCGACGCCGTTTCCGTGGTGACGCTGCGCCACACCTGGCGACTCGGCCCCGACACCACCGCCCTCATCCAGCCCGCGTTCTACCCCGACCTGCCCTTCACCAGCCGCCGCCCACCTGAGCACCTGACCGACGCCCACGGCGACCGCCTGCCGGAAATCACCGGGCACGCGGTCACCGCCAACGCCGGCCCCGGCGACCCCGCCCTCACCAACGCGTGTGCCAGCGCCACCCGCGACCTGCTCACCACGGCCCTCACCACGGATACCGGCACCCGACCCGTCACCCCCGGGGACCTCGCCGTCGTGACCGCCCACGTCAGCCAAGCCGCCGCGATCCGCGCCATGCTGTCTGACCTGCCCGACGTCCTCGTGGGCACCGCCAACCAACTGCAGGGCATGGAGCGCCCCGCTGCCGTCGTCCTGCACCCTCTGGCCGGATACCGCGAGGCGAGCGGATTCGGCACCGACCTCGGACGCACCTGCGTCATGCTCTCGCGCCACCGCGCCCACCTGACCGTGATCGCAGACGCCAGCACACGCACCGTGCTCCGGGCTGCCGACCCGACGACGGCCACAAGCACCCACCTCGCACTCGCGGACACGCTCGGACTGTAGGACCCCGGGGCCGGCGAGCTCGAGCCCGCCGGCCCCGGGTGCGGGGCACCCCATGCCGCCCGCACCGGAGGCTCAGGGCGTCCTCGTGTCGGCAGGCGTGGGTAGTGTCGTAGGCACCAACCACCTAGCGGGCCGACCACCCGCTCCGAAGGCCGACGGAGGCCCCCGATGACGACGTTCATCAACCTGCTCGACCCGCAGCGGATCTACCTCGCGCACGACCGGTGGGTGTGCGGCGAGACGCACTGCGCAGGCATGACCGCCGCGACCACCGGCCACACGACCAGCGGGGCCAAGGTCCGGCCCGTGACCGCCGACGACGTCGAAGGATGGGAGTGGGCAGGCCTCGGCCCCCTGGGCTGCGAGTGCGGACGCCTGACCGCTCGACGAGGCGACCTCGGCGAGGTCGTCGTGACCACGAAGGGAGACGCGTCGTGACCGCGGAGGTCGAGTGGATCGATGCCGGCCACCCGTTCTTCGGCGTCACGCTGCGCCGGCGTGGCGAGCCCTGGAACGACGAAGAGGCGAGCGACAAGATCCCCACCGACATCGCGGTCGTGCTGGCCGCTGACGACCCCGCGGTCCTGTTCGGCTCCGCCGCCGCGGTGCGCTCCGCACTGACCCGCGCCCTGCGCCTGCTCGACGAGCACGACGCCGAGATCGCCCTCGCCAAGGGCACCGAACCCTGCCCTGAAGCTGTGGACGGCGAGCACGAATGGCGCCTGGCTGAGGACGGGTACGGACGCACCTGGCACACCACCGTGCACCCCGACGGGCGCATCACCGCGCTGTTCAACGGATCGGCCGATTGGACCGAGGGCGGAGAAGGCACCTACATCGAGTGCGGCCGCTGCCCCGCCCAGCTCGACTTCGACCCCGAGCTCATCGACTACCGGTAGCGGACCCCGCGCACGGCCCGCAGCAGGGCCGTGGGGCACCCGCCTGCCGGCCGCTCAGGCGGGGCACCCCATGCCGCCCGCCACGGCGCCCTCCCGTCGGTCATCTGTCGGGGGAGGCCGGTAGCGTGATGAGCACCAACCACCGGTGGCCTGACCAGCCACCCCGAAGCCCGGGAGGGGCTATGTCGCTCACCATCGAGCACACCGAAGCCGAGGGCACGATCCTGGACGGCACGTCGCGAGGCGACGGCTCCGGCGACGTCGTCAAGGCGCTCGGCTGGCGCTGGAGCCGCCAGATCACCAGCTGGTATATCCCCCGCAGCCGCGACGTGCCCCCCAAGCGTCACCTCATCGCCAGGACCGCGGACGCGCTGCGCGCCGCCGGGTTCGACGTCGACGTCGTCGTCGACGCCACCATCGACGACCGCCAGGACGCCGAGGCCCGCCGCGCCGAGCGCGCCCAGGACCGGGCGCAGCGCCTCACCGCGAAGGCGGACGCGGCCCAGCAGCGGGCCGACGCCCACCACGACAAGGCCGAGCAGATCTCCCACCGCTTCGTGCAGGGCCAGCCCATCCTGATCGGGCACCACTCCCAGGCCTCCGCCGAGCGCGACGCCGAGCGCATCCGCCGCAGCATCACCGCCAGCGTGGAGGAGCAGCAGCGCGCCCACCAGGCCCGCGACTCAGCAGCCATCGCCGCCGCCGCAACGGACACCCGCAACACCCCGACCGTCGTCGCGGGCCGGATCGACCGCCTCGGCGCCCAGCTACGCCGCGAAGAGCGCGACCTCGCCCACTACGACGGCCGCGGCGCCGACCCCGACAGCGTCCGCCGCCTGGCCATGATCGAGTCCATCGACTTCCTGCGCGCCAACATCGACCACTGGCAGGCCGTACGCGACTACCAGATCGCCACCGGCACCGCCACCAACTACAGCGCCGCCACCGTCCACAAGGGCGACGCCGTGCAGATTGGCGGCACCTGGTACCGCGTCGCCCGCGCCAACACCAAGACCGTCAGCGTCCAGACCGGCCACAGCTGGACCCGCAAGACGCCCTGGCACAACGTCAAAGACCACCGCCCCGCCGACCACGAAGCGACCCGATGAGCCGCGTCGCCCAAGCCATCAGCCACCAGCGCGACCAAGACGCCCTCGAGCTACACATCCTGCGCCACCTGCTCGACTGGTGGCGCTAGCGGCCTGCGGTCCCGGTCATCGGGCCGCTCGGCGACACCAGGGCGCGGTCGCTACCCCATGCCCCGGGCCTGGTGCCCACAACGCCCACGAGTGTCGGCGCCCAGCGGTAGCGTCGCCAGCACCAACCACCACACGGGGGCCTGACCAGCCCTTCGGAACCCCGCTGGAGGGGACATGCTGACGACGCTCACCCGATTCCGTGCCGTGACCATCGACGTCGACGGCGAGCTGCACGTCGCTGACTGGCCCGCCGGCGAAGAGGGCGTGTACCGCCATCTGCGCGAGACCATCGGCGGAAACCTCGAGGTCGTGCGCCTCGCGGACGGCCTCGACATGTGGGTGCACGACGAGGGGTCTCTCCAGCCACCAGATCAACCCCGTTGCCTCGTATCTCGCCGCCCAGTTCGGCTACGACCACCAGCCCTACTTCGGTCCCGCGGCCTTCACCGGCGGCGCAGACGAAGACGGCGCGACCCGCCCGCTCGGGCACCTCATGCAGGCCGCTGTGACCGCCCACGCTCGACGCGCGTCCCTCCTCTGAGAACGGTTGGCAAGCAATGTCGCGAGAACCCGTCACACAGACGCCCCTCCCCGCACCTTCCCAGGGCATGGACGCCACGCCCGCACCCGGCGCAACAGAGATCGCCGCGCTCGCCGACGACTTGGCCGCGTACTCCGACAGAAACGACCGCGCAGCGGCGGCCGTCGACGACTACCTCAAAGCCGACGATGAGCTAGGCCAGGCGAACCGCGAGCTGAGCGCCGCTCTCTCCGAGTTCAGCACCGCGATCCGCGGCTTCCCCAACCTGGCAGCGATGCGCGGCGACGAGGACCGATGAAGACCCGACCCCCAGGTGCTACTCGCCCGACGTCTTCGCCGCCGCCGACCAGGTGCTCGCCCGCCGTGGCTTCACCCGCACCGGCGACTACCGGCAGGCCGAGGACGGGTTCTGGCAGGCCGTCGTGCGGACGGAGGTCCGAGCATGGACGCGGCGAGCCATTCGTCGACGTCGCGTGGAACACCGCGCGCGCCTGGCTCCAGCACCTCCCCGGTTGAACACGCCAGCGGTGGGTGTGGGGATACCCCCCACACCCACCGCGTTGGGCCCCGCGGCGCTGCTAGCGTCGAAGAACACCCACCGGAGCCCGAGAGCAAGCGCGACGGCCATCACGACGGCGTGGCGCGGAATCTCGGAGCGGACCGCATGGTGGCTGCCCTCATTCGAGCCTGGCTGGGGTTTTGATATTCGTCGCTCCAGGGTCGCATGTCCCCAGGGAGTGGTGGAATGGTCGAACATGAGCGGTTCGCGGGCAAGTCAGGCGTCGGTGATGGCGCCTCCACTGTTCGCGACGAGTGTGCGGAGGGCATCGATGGTGACCCCCGGTGGAACTTCGGCCGAGTAGGAGTAGTCGGGGTCGGAGACGATGACGACGAGGTGGTCAGGAACGATGGATCGAAACCAGGTCACAGCCTCGAACCCGAAGTCGAGGTCTCCGTCGACCGTGAGCCCTGATGCGCCGCGGCTGACCCACAATTCGGTGCCGCGGTAGACACAGCCCACGTCGTGCATCTGGCTGCGCTCGGGAAGCATCTCGGCGCCCGGCCACAATGTGCGTAGTCCGGCGACGACTGCATCGCGGGGAATTATGAAGTCGACTGGCATGTCGTCAACGAAACCGACTACGGTACCCACACTTCGGACCTTTCTATTTGGGAGATGCCCAGCTAGCTGCCGCCCACCCCGCACGGACCGCGATCGCGCGCAGCTCTAGGGGTCGAGCGTTATCTTTCCGGGGACATCATACTCTTCCAGGAGTTCGCCAAGAAATGTTGCCGCGGATTCGTCGTTGGTTACGAGTTCGAGGCTGTCGTACGGCGTGCGCGGGTCCGCGATTACCTCACCATATCGCCGTAGTTCTTCCCGCACGCCGTCCTGAAGGAATCGCGGGCCTGTTCCGGTGTATGGGCTGCTCTTGGGGTTGGTGACGAACTTGGTGTCAACGAGCGTGGAGCCGTCGACGCCGTCGGCCCATATGGACTCCCCGTTGCCGCTCACCTCGAACTCGAGCATTCCGGTGTGCTGGCGCTGGTAGTCGTAGGCGGCGGATTGGTTGATCTGCGGCGCGCTGTAGTGCGTCGGAGCGGGGCGAATGCCGGTGATCCCTGCCGGGTCTACTGGTGCCGAGGCGCGGGGGACCAGCGTGGTCTTTAGATCGACTGGCGCGTGCCCGACGTTGGTCCCGGCATTCACTGCTTGACACAGTGACGCGTCCGCTCGAGCGCAGATCTCTGCAGAATCCAGCGGGAACGTCCCGGTCGGTGATCCTCCAGCTCCAGGAGACGACCTAATATAGATGGGCGTCGCATCCACTTCCGCACGAGCCTGCGCCTGCGCGGCCCAGCCGTCCAGAATAGACTGGATTGCAAAATTCATCTGGTTGAGCCCTGAGATCACCTGGTCGATACCGTAGAGCATGCCGTTGACCGCGGAGATCATCTGGTCGAGCGCGGAGTTTATGCCGTTGATCGCGGAGATCATCTGGTCGACACCGGAGTTAAGGCGGTTGATCTCGTAGATCATGCCGTCGAGTGCGGAGTTCATGACGTTGAGCCCGGAGTTCATCTGGTTGAACCCGGCGTTCATGCCGTTGATCCCGTAGATCATCTGGTCAAGCGCGGAGTTCATGCCGTTGACCGCGGAGATCATGCCGTTGACCGCGGAGTTCGCGCCGTTGACCCCGGAGATCATCTGGTTGAGCCCGGAGTTCATGCCGTTGAACCCGAAGTCCCCACTGGTGCCGCCGTAATAGTTGTAGCTGGTGCCGCCGTAGGTGGTGGGGTAGCTCGAGTAGTTGTGTTCGGCGCCTGGGCTGCTGTAGCCGTGGCTGGCTCCGGAGTAGGTGTAGGTGCCTGGAGAGTAGTCAAACTCGGGGACACCGGGTTGCTGGGACCATTGATAGGCGTTCCAGAGGGTGTATCCGGCCGCTGCGGTGCCGACGGCGGCGCCTGCGATGAGCCAGCCGGGTGGGCCGCTAGCTGCGGCGGCGGCGGCAGCGGGCGCGAGGACAGGTGCGACGAGGACGGGCGGTGCGAATTGTCCGGTTCTGTCCGTGCCGGTGACGGGGTTGCCCGCCGCGTACGCGTAACGGTTTGCCTGCCTGAGGGGGACCTTCGCCGAGTCTCGCGAGACGAACGAGCTCGAGCCCGGGTCATACCAGCGCGACTGCATGTGGACCAGGCCTTGGTCGGTTGTCCACTGGCCCTGGAAGCCGAGCGTTCGGGCTAGTCCGGGTGATGATCCCCAGGGGGAGTAGTCATTGCTGGATGCCAGGCCGCCGGTCGCGTCCTCGCGGGCGACGAGGTCTCCGCGCTGGTTCTGGACGACGACGTCACCCTCGGATGAGAGGATTTTCGCGCCGAGGCGCTGCCAGGAGGTCGAACCAGTCACGACCGGTTCTGAGTCCATGCCCCTGTATTTGAACTCGCTCGTGCCGTCCGTGGCCAGGCGACCGAGGGCGTCGTAACTGAGCTCGTCGCCGCCTACGGAAGCCAAGCGTCCGAGTCCGTCGAATTCGTAATTCGTGACCACGTCATCGCGCGACACAGTCGCCCGGTCGCCGTTCGCCTGCCAGGTGTATGCAGTCTCTCCCTCGGAGACGAGGCGGTTCCGCTCGTCATATACGAACTGCCGGGTGTCGATGGAGGTGAGGTTGCCGGCCTCGTCGAACTCCTGATTGTGGGCGACGTCGTCGGGCCCCGTCCATCCGACAAGGCGTGAGAGGTCGTCGTACCGGTAGGTGGTAGTCCCGGCGCCAGCGGCTTGTGCTGGCGCGATGGTCTCCTCCACGAGGCGGCCTGCCTGGTCGTAGTCGCCCGACCATTGATACCGGCTGCTAAGTCCTGTAGCGACTACATTGGTGACTCGACCGAGCGGATCATGCCTGTAGGTCCGGGACCAGTCCGGGCCAGTTTCTTTCTCGAGGTTCCCGGACTCGTCGTAGCCGAACCTCCGTTCACTCCCGCCGGACAGGATGCTCTTGAGGCGCCCTCCCGGCGTCCATGTGGCGGAGCCTTCACCTGCCTCGTCCGCCCAAGAGGTGAGTCGGCTATTCCCGTCATATGCGAGGGTCGAGTCGCCGGCTCCTCCTCTTGACGACGTGAGTAGGCCACGCCCGTCGTACTCGAAGTTGGTCGCGCCGTCCGGGTGGCTCGCGCTCAGGACGCGGCCCACAGGGTCGTAGGTGAAGGTGCGCGCAGCCGGGAGGGCTCCTCCGCCCGAGCCTACTTCGTGCAGGAGATTGCCATCGACGTCGAACTGACGCTCGATCGACACGCCTCCGGGCTGGGTCTCGCTAATCGGGTTACCTACGATGTCGTAGGCCGTGATCCACGTCCGGTCGACGAGGGCAGGGTGCGCGGGGGTGGAAGGTTCGATGACCTTGGTGGGTCTACCCAGTGCATCCCGTTCGATCCTGGTTGCATTGCCTAGCGGATCGGTGACGCTCTCGAGTCCACCGTCGTCGCTGTAGCTCAGCGCCCAGGAGTCACCATTGGCGTAACTCTCACTGGTCACCCTGTTCAGCGCGTCCCAGGTCCAGTCTGTACCGGTTCCTAGTGGCCCGGAGGTCGACGTGACGTTCCCGGCCTTGTCGTAGGCGGACGTACTTGCATCGAGCACCGTCCCTGCAAGGTCTTCTCGGCTTGTCTTTACGGGAAGGCCAAGTTCGTTGTACTCGACGATCGTGCTGGACCACGGGTCTGTGTAGAAGCGAGTTGGCCTACCGAGAGCGTCATATCTATATGTAGCAGTGACACCGTCAGCATCGGTCGCCGAGCTTCGCAGTCCTCGACCGTCATACGCCACTGACGACACACCGCCACCGGGATCGGTGGTTTCCACGAGGCGACCAGCGTCGTCGTAGTCGTAGGACGTTGTGAAGGCGTCTTCGTGGTCCCAGACCGTGGATGTCGCCACGCGCCCGGCGGCATCGTAGGACCACGTGCGCTTTCGACCGCTGGCGTCGATCGCCTCGAGGGGCTCACCCGCGTCCGACCATCTGATGGTCGACGCTCGCGGCGCGTCACCGGTGGTCGGGGGGTCGAGCCGTCGAATGACACGCCCGAGACCGTCGTACTCGAATCGGGATGTGGAGCCGTCCGGGCGCGTCTCCGCGCTTATGCGGCCGGCTGGGTCATATTCCCAGGAAGTCGTGGGCTGAAGGCTGGTGCCGTCGGACAGGTTGATCGAGGGCTCACGGGCCTCAGCAATTCGACCCGCCTCGTCGTAGGCAACCTCTTGACGGCCGCCGTTCGGTGAGACAATCGCTTCAAGGCGTCCCACCTCGTCGTAGGCATATTTGAGCCGGGGACGCGTTGCCTCCCCGGACACCGCAACAGTCGGATAGGTGACACTCGTCAGGTCGCCCAGTGCGTCGTAGCTGTATTCTGTCGACCAGCCCGAGTCGGCAACTCCGGAGCCACGCGGGTCAACTGATCGGGTCAGGCGACCGGCAGCGTCGTAGGAATACCAAGATGTCGATGTAGTTTCCCCGAATCCCTCCGTGGTGGACGAGACTCGTCCGGCGGCGTCATACGCGAACTGCTCATTCGCCACCACGTCACCTGCATAGTATGAGGTTACTGAATCCGTGAGACCGTTGGGCTTGTACGTGTAAGCGTATTGCACGCCAGCAGGAGTCCATTCCTCCAAGATCCGCCCAGCTGCGTCGAAGCTGCGGGAGGCTGCCTTCGCGGCGGCTGGAGTTCTTTGCGAGACGAGGTTGCCGAGCGCGTCGTAGGCACCCTCAAACTCAACAATGCTTCCTTCGTCCTCGCTTGCGCCGTCCGCGGTGATCTTTGTGAGCGACCCATCGAGCTGATACGTGTAGTGACGCACCGGCGCACCGACTTGGTAGACTCGCTCGGGCAGCCCGGAAGCGGCGTACTCAACCTCGTTGAGGAGAACATCGCGATTCTCGCCGGTGACGGGGTCAGAATATCCGACGACCGTTGTCGAAATCGGACGACTGAGCGCGTCATACTCTGTTCGGTTCACACTACCTGACGCGTCGACGAAGGTCGAAGGACGGCCGTGCAGGTCATAGGCTTGTGTCTGCTCGGTGCCGTCGGCGAGGATGTTCGTGACTACTCGCCCGGCCGAGTCGTAGACCACGCGTCCTGTGGGGAGTTTCGCGCCACTGATGACGTCGGTAACGCGCGTCCCGGTGACGTTCCCATCTGTGTCCCGAACGACCTCGTGCTTCAGCTGCCGCTCGGAGCCCGACGCGTCGAGCGCGCGCGGCTCGATGATGGATGCCGCCGAGTTGTCGTCGTTCCAGGTGAACTCGGTTGTGCCGGTCACGACACCCGGACCCGATGTGCGCACGCTCGTAGCACGTCCAAGGGTGTCGTAGGCGTAGGCGGTTTCCAGACCAGCGGCATTTGTAGTGCTGGCGAGTAATCCGTCGGGTCGATACTGGTAGGTCGTCTTGGCCCCGAACGGAGTCTCAATCTCTGCGAGTTGTCCCTTTGGCGCTGAAGTCGTGGCTTCGGTGTAGCTGTAACGTGTGCGCTCCGCGACCTCTGCGTCGGCCTCACCTCCAATGACCTCACCGGTGAGCCGGCCCTCGGTATCGTACTCGAAAGAGACAAGCGGTTCAGCGCATGAAAGTAGTGATCGGGGATCGTAGACTGAACGGAGTTTGCCATTCTTGATATCGTCGGTCTCGTAATACTCGTAGCACTGCGACGTGTACGTGTCTGCGGTGATCCAAGTGTTACGCCGTACCACGTGGCCCACAGAGTCGTAGTCGAAGGCCAGGCCTCCTCCGGTCTTATCGAAGAACTTGAGTAGTCTACCGGCGTCGTCGTACTCCCATCGCTGGACTCCTCCAAGCGCATCCACTTGACGTGTGATCCTGTCAGATGCGTCGAGCTCGTAGCGCGTGAAGTTAACGTTGTCGCCTTCTGATACTTCGACGATCATTGAGCCGGGATCGGTTTCTCTTCGCACGAATGTGCGGGGCGCCTGGTCAGGCTTCACGACCGATGTGACTACACCACCTGACGTGTACTTCACCGAGGCCGTCTCGACGCCGGAAGGTGACAGGACCGCCGTTACGGCAGCCATGTTTGCGGGGTCGTCGTACTCGAATGCGTTGCAGTGAGGCTTAATGCCCTGAAGAGGTGAGCAAACTCGGCTTAGTCGGGAACTAGCGTAGTCATATGTCCAAGAGCGAGCACCAACCGATGGGGAAGGGGTTGAGGAGATTGTCTTGACCGTACCGCCGGACCATGCAATGTCGAGGCTTCGGCCTGATGCAGAAATCTTTACAGGCGCGGATGTAGTTGTATCCCGCGTGACGGAAGCCACGATTCCGGCGGGATTTGTAATGCTCACAGGTCCGCGCGAGTCCAGGTTATACGAGTATCCGTCATCGGTTGTGACGGTCCAGTAGGTACAACCGGCGCATTGGCTTACTGAAACGCCCGAGGTGCCGAGCGAAGGAGCGAACGTGCCATCGGCGTTTCTTCCAAATGTCTCAGTAGTACCGTCAGCGAACGTGACTTTTAGTGTTCGCGTCGCTGTGTCTTCGATTGCACGCATGTCGAGGAGCGACGTCCAGCCCAGACCGAAAGCACCCGCAGCGCTCTGGACGCTGCGGTACTTGCGACCGATGGTGATGTCGCCGCCGGGGAGACGAAGGGATGCGTCGGTGCTCTCAATGGTGAGTGCACCGTCGGCAATGCTGACGCCGTTGTCGATTGGGGCATCGGATTCTGCTCCGGTGCTGGCGGATGGGGGGACGACTACGTAGAAGGACCGGCTCGGGTCGAAGAGCGTTCCAAGGATGGCGCCTTGTGCCTTGATCGATACGCTCCACATATATTCTTTGTTCCAGTCAAGTATGGCCGCTGGAATCGTGATTGTCTTAGCAGTCCCCCATGCAGAAGTCCACTCTAGTGACCCATCCTTGGCCCATACCGAAAACTGATAGACGTAGGTGATGCCGCTTTGTGGCCGGGTGATGGATGCAGCGAGCTGGGGTCGCGCCGTGGTGAGAACCGTCGTGTCTGCGGGCGCTGATTGGACGCTCTTCGCGCTATACGAAGGTTTCGTTAAGGTGGCTCCGGTAGAGAATAGCCGCCAGTCGTTGGCAATGGATCCGATGGGGTTCTCGCCGAGATCTTCTGCGGTAGAGACTTCCCAACGGTATGTCGTGTTGGCTTGGAGCTTACCTGAGGGGATCTTCCAAGATGCGGAAGTCCATCCTGAGTCCGCTACTTGTTGCCCGTCGGCACAGGAGGGAGATGAAGTCGAAACTTTGCAAACCGTGTATCTGTGAACGTACGACATGTCCTTTGCCGGGGACATGACGTTTACGGTAAGGGTTGGCGTGAGCCCAAGGTTTATTGCGTTGTCGGCCGGAGCAGCCTGCACTCCGCGAGCGCTTGTGTAGGCGTACGAGGTGTATGGTTTCGCGGGAGTGTAAGCGCTCAATGTCCCAGTTTTGAGGCCACTCAAGTTTTGGGATGAGTTAATGCTTTTGCTTCCCGTGACGCTGCGGTCAATAGCGCCCTCCAGCTCAGTTGCGGCGGCGGTGGTGGGGCCGAGTTGTGCTGCCGTGAGGGGGAGCCCGATACAGATTAGTAGCGTTGCGGATAGCGCCGCGATGATTGTTCGGTAGGAGGTTTTTTGGTGGCTGCGTAACATGTCGCCGGCTGTTTGCATCTTGGGGAACCTCGCTGTCCGCGCCATCAGAGTTGACTACCTGGGCGGGATGGTAGCGGTTCCACGCCAGTGATCGGGTGATGGTTGCGTGGGGTACTAGTGGGGTGGTTTGGGGTGGTTTGGTGGGGTGGTTGGGGGGTGTGGTGTTACTGCTTGTGCAACCGTTTGTGCAACCGTTTGTACGATCGGTCGTGTGACTGCGTGTGTGATCACTTGTGCCACCACTTGCCACTTGGTGGGGTGAGGTGCGCGGGTTGGTCGCGGCATCTCCGCGGCCG
>NZ_JBHTVT010000015.1:0-114953 GCF_042792795.1 Isoptericola sp. NPDC056605
AACACACTGTTGAGTTCTCAAACAACCGACGCACACCGCAGAACCAGAACCAACCGTTCCGACCCCGCCGGGGCAACCCCTCAAACTTACCAGACTTTTTCGGCTGTTCCGACCGCCTGTTTCCAGCCGATCGAACTGCCCGACGCAAGTCGGAAAGCCCCACACCGGTGCTCGGGGCGCACGAATGCGACCTGATCCTCGATGTGAGTTCCAGCCCCGCGCGGCCACCTGAGCTCCGGTCTCCCGGATCATGCTCTTTGGTGTCCGTCTCCCTGTCGGGCTGACGTCGTAGAACATTACACGCTCCGCAGCGCCCGGCCAACTCCGCCCGCGGTGACGCGGGGCACACCGCTCCCCGGGCCCCGACGAGGGCTCGGGACGGGGTCCAGAATCGTGCCGTGACCACCCCGCAGACCGCACCACAGCCCCCGGCGTCCGTCGTCGTCCGGCCCGCCCGGGCCGACGAGAGCGCGCACGTCGCATGGCTCGCCGCACTCACGTTCCCGCTGGCGTGCCCGCCGGGGACCCCGGTGGCCACGATGGCCGCACACGTGGCCGCCCATCTGTCCCCGGGTGCCGTCCGCGCCTGGGTCGCGTCCGACAGGCACGCGCTCCTGGTCGCCGTCGACGACAGGCCCGGAGCACCCGACGACGGTTCGACGACGCCCCTCGGCTACGCGCTCGTGTCCTTCGGCGAGCCGGACGGTGACGAGGAACGAGAGGTGCTGCGCGCCGTCGTGGGCGCGGGCCCGTACTCCGAGCTGTCCAAGATCTACGTGCACCCGGACGCGCTCGGCGGCGGCGTCGCCGCTCAGCTCCTCGAGGCCGCTGCCGCGGCCGCGGGCGCGCTCGGCGCCGCCGCCGGGGTGGACGCTCCCCTGTGGCTCGGCACCAACGCGCAGAACACCCGCGCACAGGCCTTCTATCGCAAGCACGGCTTCGTGGTCGCCGGCACGCGCACGTACGACGTGGGTGGCGTGCGGCACGACGACGTCGTGATGGTCCGCCGCGCGGCCTGACCGCGCGAGCCGACGACGACGGGCGGGCGACGCGTGTCGCCCGCCCGCCGTCGTCGTCGTCCAGCGTGTCCCGGAGGTCCTCAGCCCCGCAGCGCGAGGATCGCGTCCGCGCTGCGCTCCGCGTTGCCGAAGGAGTCGACGGGGAACGGGGGCTCGGCGACCGTCGACGCGTTGTCCTGCTCCCAGATGCCGTGCTGGCGCCCCGAGCCGTTCAGCGCGCCGAGGAACGCCTGGTAGTCGAGGTCGCCCACCCCGAACTCGACGATGTCGTAGCCGTTGGACGACTGCGGGTTCACCCGCCCGTCCTTGAGGTGGAACATCGGGTAGCGGTTCCGGTGCGCCAGGACGTACTCCACCGGCTCGAACCCCGGGTAGAGGTGCCTGCCCACGAACGCCCAGAACACGTCCATCTCCAGGTAGACCGTCGCCGGGTCGGTGTTCTCCAGGAAGACGTCGTACAGCCGCGTCGCCGGGTCGTCGGCCGCGAAGCCGAACTCGTGCTGGTGGTTGTGCTGGTAGAACTTCAGCCCGCGCGCCGCGGCCGCCGCGCCGAACCCGTTGAACTGCTCCGCCGCCGCCAGGTAGCCGCCGACGGTGCGGTCGTTGGTCGGGGCGTTGGCCGTGCCGACGTGCGCCATCCCGAGGGTCTGGGCGATGTCGAGCTCGGCCTCCATGTTGCGGACGAAGTCGGCGATGCCCCGGTGCGCGCCGACCGCCACGAGGCCGTTGTCGTCCAGGAGCGTGCGGATCTCCGACGGCGTGATCGCGCCGACCGCGCCCTGCGTGTACCCGGCGAACTCCACCTCGCGGTACCCGAGGGTGGAGAGCCGCTCGAAGACCGCCCGGAACCCGAGCGCGTTGACCTTGTCCCGGATCGAGAAGAGCTGGATGCCCAGCTTGCCCGGCGGGACGAGCCGGCGCCCGCCGCCGGCCGCGAGCGCCGACGAGGCCGTCGCCGCCCCCAGGCCCACGGACGTGACGGCCGCGGCACCCACCGCGACGGTGGAGCCCGCCAGGCGCAGGAACGACCGACGGTCGAGCTCGGTACGACTGGTCATGCTGATCCCCTTTGATCAGGACGCCGGACCACCCGGCGCCACGCTGTCGCGAGCTTCGGGAGCGGCTCAGCGCTGGGAGAACGCGGCGTCGAACGCGGCCTCGGGCGCGTCGAACGCGAGCCGGCGCACCAGCTCCAGGGCCTCCGGCGCGCCGACCAGGCGGTCCATGCCGGCGTCCTCCCACTCGATCGAGATGGGCCCCGCGTAGCCGATCGTGTTGAGCATCCGGAACGCGTCCTCCCACGGCACGTCGCCGTGCCCCGTGGAGATGAAGTCCCACCCCCGCCGCGGGTCGGCCCACGGCAGGTGGGACGACAGGCGCCCGTTGCGGCCGTTGCCCATCCGCTTCTTCGTGTCCTTGCAGTCCACGTGGTAGATCCGGTCCTTGAAGTCCCACAGGAAGCTCACCGGGTCGAGGTCCTGCCACACCATGTGCGACGGGTCCCAGTTGAGGCCGAACGCCTCGCGGTGCCCGATCGCCTCCAGCGTGCGGACGGTGGTCCAGTAGTCGTACGCGATCTCGCTGGGGTGCACCTCGTGCGCGAAGCGCACGCCCACCTCGTCGAAGACGTCGAGGATCGGGTTCCACCGGTCGGCGAAGTCCTGGTAGCCCGCCTCGACCATCGCCTCAGTGGCCGGCGGGAACATCGCCACGTACTTCCAGATCGACGACCCGGTGAAGCCCACCACGGTGTCGACGCCGAGCCGCGCCGCCAGCCGGGCGGTGTGCTTCATCTCCTCCGCGGCGCGCTGCCGCACCCCCTCCGGGTCGCCGTCGCCCCACACGACGTCCGGCAGGATGTCGCGGTGCCGCTCGTCGATCGGGTCGTCGCAGACGGCCTGGCCCTTGAGGTGGTTGGAGATGGCGTACACCTTCAGCCCGTGCCGCTCCAGCAGGTCGAGACGGGACTGCACGTACGCGTCGTCGTCCCACCGCCACGGGTCCAGGTGGTCGCCCCAGCAGGCGAGCTCGAGGCCGTCGTAGCCCCAGCCCGAGGCGAGGCGGGCCACCTCCTCCAGGGGCAGGTCGGCCCACTGGCCCGTGAACAGGGTGATCGGTCGTGCCATGGTGCGGTTCTCCTCGTCGAGACGGCGGTGCGGGTGGTGGCGGCGAGCTGGTGACGTGGGAGCGGGGCGTGGTCAGCCGGGCAGGTCGACCCAGGCGTGGCCGGCGTCCGAGCTGCGCTCGACGGCGTCGAGCACGCGCTGCACGGCGAGCCCGTCGGCGAACGACGGGGTCGGCTGCTTCCCCGCCGCCAGGTCCTCGACGAGGTCGACGACCTGGTGGGTGAACGCGTGCTCGTAGCCGAGACCGTGGCCGGCGGGCCACCAGTGCCCGCCGTACGGGTGCTCCGGCTCGGTGACGACGATGCGGCGGAAGCCCGCGACCTCCGCGTCGTCCTCGGCGTCGAAGTAGTGCAAGAGGTTCATGTCCTCGAAGTCGAAGGCGAGCGAGCCGCGGGTGCCGCTGACCTCGAGCCGGATGGCGTTCTTCCGCCCCCACGCGTACCGCGTGGCCTCGAAGGTCGCCGTCCCGCCGCCCGACAGCCGGCCGAAGAAGATCGCGGCGTCGTCGACGGTGACCGGGCCGGTGCCCTCCCCCGCCTCCCCCGACAGGCCGGAGAAGGACGCCGGGACCGGCCGCTCGCGCACGAACGTCTCGAGCATGCCCGCCACGCCGACCAGCCGCTCCCCCGTGACGAACTGGGCCAGGTCGACCACGTGCGCGCCGATGTCACCCAGCGCCCCCGACCCGGCCTTGGCCTTGTCGAGCCGCCACGACAGCGGCGTGGCCGGGTCGGACAGCCAGTCCTGCAGGTACTGCGCGCGCACCTGTCGCACCTCGCCGATCCGGCCCTGCTCGACCAGGCGTCGCGCGAGCTGGATCGCCGGGACGCGGCGGTAGGTGAACCCCACCGCCGCGAACACCCCGCGCGCGGCCGCGGCGTCGGCCGCGCGGACCATCTCCTCCGCCTCGGCCACCGAGTTCGCGAGCGGCTTCTCGCACAGCACGTGCTTGCCCGCCTCGAGCGCCGCGACGGCGATCTCGGCGTGCGTGTCGCCCGGCGTGCAGACGTCGACGAGGTCGACGTCGTCCCGGGTGACGAGCTCGCGCCAGTCGGTGACGGCGTCGTCCCAGCCGAGCCGGTCCGCCGCCGCGCGCACCCCCGCGGCGCTGCGGCCCGCCACGACCCGCATCCGCGGGGCGAGCGGGAGGTCGAAGAACCGCGGCGCCGTCCGCCACGCCTGCGAGTGCGCGGCCCCCATGAACGCGTATCCGACCATCCCGACGCCCAGCGTCGGCGTGCCCCCTGCCGTGGCGTGCTCGCTCATCGAGCGACCTCCGTTTCCTCGTGCGGCTGTCGTGCTTCCGTGCGTGCTCTGCGGGTCGGGCCTGACGTCAGGACCGGAACCCGATGGACATGTACTGGTCGACGTTGTCCGCCGTGACCACCGGCGCGTACAGCTGGGTGGTGCGCGGGACCCCGGCCGAGACCAGGTCTCCCATGTTCTTGTTGTGCACCACCAGGCGGGCCAGCTTGATGCCGTCGGCCGCCTGCGTCGACGGGTAGACGACGGTCGCCTTCAGCACCGAGTCGTCCGCCTGGATGTGCTCCATGACGTCGAGGGACCCGGCGCCGCCGACCATGAAGAACTCGTCCCGGCCGGCGTTCTCGATCGCGGCGAGGACGCCGACACCCTGGTCGTCGTCATGGTTCCAGATGGCGTCGATCTGGGGCTCCGCCTGCAGCAGGTTCGACGTCGCCGTCTCCCCGCCCTGGACCGTGAAGTCCGCCGCGACCCGGCGGTCGACGTCGAGCCCGCAGTCGGACAGCGCGTCCTCGAACCCCTTGCTGCGGTCCTGGGTGAGCGGGAGCGACTCGATGCCCTGGATCTCGGCGACGATCGCGTCCGGGTTGTCGCCGAGCTGCTCGCAGATGTAGGTGCCGGCGCTCACGCCCATGCCGTAGTTGTCGCCGAGCACCGTGGCGCGCGCGGCGAACGGGCTGGAGAACTCGCGGTCGACGTTGATGACCGGGATGCCGGCCTCCATCGCCTTGGTCGCGACCTCGGTGAGCGCGGCGCCGTCGAACGGCAGCAGCACGATGGCGTCGACCTTGTCGTTGATGAACTGCTCGATCTGGCTGATCTGCACGTTGACGTCGTTCGTCGCCTCGGCCTGGCGGAGCTCGACGTCGGAGTACTGCTCGGCGGTGTCGACCGCCGACTTGGTGATGGCGCCCATCCAGCCGTGGTCGGCGGCGGGGGCGGAGAAGCCGATGACGACCTTCTCGCCCGGCTCGTCGTTGCCCTCGGCGGCGACCTGCGGGGCGGCCGAGCCCTCGTCCTCGGGCGGCTCGTTGCTGGTGCAGCCGGCGGCGAGCAGGACGGCGGTCGCGGCCGTCGCGGCCAGCGCGACGACGCGACGGCCACGGGTAGGACGCTCCAGCGCGGTGCGTGCGGACATGTGATCATCCTCGATTCGGTCCGGCCGTCCCGGGCGGGTGGCCCGGTGCGGGATGGTGCTGGGGTGGTGCGGGGAGGTTCGGGAGGGCGGTGCGTCAGGTGGACGCGGAGCGCCGGGCGAAGCGCTGCTGGAGCAGGACGGCGACCACGATGATCGCGCCCTTGGCGACGTTCTGGGCGGAGATCGACAGGTTGTTGATCGTGAAGACGTTGGTCAGCATCGCGAAGATGAGGACGCCGATGACGGTGCCCACGATCGTGCCGCGGCCGCCGATGAGCAGCGTGCCGCCGACGACGACGGCCGCGATCACCTCGAGCTCGTAGTACAGGCCGTTCGTGGAGGTGCCCGCGGTGGTGCGGCCCAGCATCATCACGCCCGCGATGCCGGCGGCCAGCCCGGACAGCGCGTAGACGTACAGCAGGTGACGCTGCACCTTGATGCCCGCGAGCCGCGACGCCTCGAGGTTGCCGCCCACGGCCACCGTGCGGCGGCCGAACGTGGTGCGGTTGAACAGGAACCAGCCGGCGACGGCGACCACCGCGAAGATCCACACGAGCACCGGCACGCCGATGAAGTCGGCGCGGAAGAAGTCCAGGAAGCCGTCCACGTTGACGACCTGCGTCTGGCGGCCCGAGATCATCTCCGCGAGGCCGCGGGCGGCGATCATCATCGCCAGCGTCGCGATGAAGGACACGACCTTCCCGTACGCGATGATCAGGCCGTTGACGATGCCCGCCGCGGTGCCGACCACGAGCGCCGTGAGCACCATGACCGTCCAGTGCACGTCCTCGGCCATCGTCTGCGTGGCGAGCGTGCTGGCCCACACCGAGGCGAGCCCCGTCAGGGAGCCCACCGAGAGGTCGATCCCCCCGGCCGTGATGACGAACGTCATCCCGATGGCGAGGACCCCGGTCACGGACGCGAGCCGGAGGATGGTCATGACGTTGTCGAGGCTGGCGAAGCGCTCGCCGCCCGTGATCACGCCGACGACGGCGACGAGAGCCAGGGCCACGACGAGCCCGATCGTGCGGCCCGCCGGTCCCGACAGCCACGAGGGCCGCGACGTGCCGGCGGCCGGCGACTCCACCTGGGTGCTCATGCGGTGGTTCCTTCCATGACGAGGTCGAGCACGCCGTGCTCGTCGATGTCCTGCGCGGGTGCCCGGTGCACCACGCGCCCTTCGGAGACCACGAGCACGTGGTCGGCGAGCCCGAGGACCTCGGGGATCTCGCTGGAGACGACGACCACCGCCGTCCCGGCGTCGGCGAGGCGGCGCACGAGCGCGTACAGCTCGGACCGCGCGCCGACGTCGACGCCGCGGGTGGGCTCGTCGAGGAGCAGCACGTCGCAGCCGTGCACGAGCCATCGCCCGAGCAGGGCCTTCTGCTGGTTGCCGCCGGAGAGGGTGCGGGCCGCCCGGTCGACGTCGGTGGGCCGCAGGTCGAGGGCGGCCACCTGCTCGCGCGCCGCCGTGCGCTCGGCGCGCTCGTCGAGCCAGCCGCCGCGGGCGAACCGGGCGAACGTCGAGAGGGTGACGTTCCGGTAGACGGGCTCGTCGAGGACGAGGCCCTGGCTCTTGCGCTCCTCCGGGCACAGCCCGATGCCGGCGGCGACCGCGGTGTCGACCGAGCCCGCGCGCAGGGCGCGGCCCTTGACCGTGACGGTGCCCGACGACCGGCGGCGCGCGCCGTAGAGCGTCTCGAGGATCTCCGACCGCCCGGCGCCGACGAGCCCGGCCAGGCCGACGATCTCTCCGGCCCGGACCTGGAACGACACGTCCTCGAACGTGCCCGCGAGGCCCAGTCCCTCGACGTCGAGCACCACGGGCGCGTCGTCGGGGACGCCGGGGCGCTCGGGGAACGCGTACTCGACGTTGCGGCCGGTCATGAGCCGGATGAGCTCGGTCGTGGGCGTCGTGGCGGCCGGGAGGTCGCGGCCCACCGTGCGCCCGTTCTTGAGGACCGTGATGCGGTCGCCGATCTCCCGGATCTCCTCGAGGCGGTGGGAGATGTACACGACCGCGACGCCCTGGGCCGTGAGCGCGCGGACGACGCGGAACAGGTTCCGCACCTCCCCGGCGTCGAGCACGGCGGACGGCTCGTCCATGACGATGACGCGCGCCTCGTGGGAGAGCGCCCGCGCCATGGACACGACCTGCTTGCCCGCGGCGGAGAGCTGGCCGACCTCGCGGTGGGGCGAGATCTCGGGGTGGCCGAGGCGTGCCAGCAGCTCCCGGGTACGGGTGGCGACCTCGCGGCGCTGGGTGAACCCGCCGCGCGCGAGCTCGTGCCCGAGGTACACGTTCTCCGCGACGGTGAGCCCGTCGACGACGTCGAGCTCCTGGTAGATCGTCGCGACCCCGCGCTGCAGGGCCGCGACCGGGTGCGGGACGACGACCTCCTCGCCGTCGAGCACGATCCGGCCCGCGGTGGGCTGGTGCGCCCCGGCGAGGACCTTGATGAGCGTGGACTTCCCGGCGCCGTTCTGCCCGAGCAGGCAGTGCACCTCGCCCGGCAGCACGTCGAGGTCCACCCCGTCGAGCGCCTTGGCGCCCGGGAAGTGCTTGACGATGCCCTCCATGCGCAGCAGAGGGGCGGGGGCGTCGCTGCCCTCCGGCGGTGCCGCGTCGTCGCGGTCCACGTCGACCATGGCTCGAACCTAGGACGCACTTCTGTCGATCGTCAAGCAAAAGACGGGTGTTATTCGATCGTGATTGACTACGGTCATGACGGAAGGCGCAGCGGCCGGACCTCGCACGCCCGGGGCCGGCGAGATGTTCCAGCTCCTGCGCGACGGCCGGGCCCGCACCCGCGCCGAGCTCGCGAGCCTCACGGGCCAGGCCCGGTCGACCGTCGCGGGGCGGATCGACGCGCTCATGGCGGCGGGCCTCATCGCCCCTGCCGGCGAGGCCACGTCGACCGGGGGGCGCCCGCCCGCCACCTTCGCGTTCAACCCGTCGTCGCAGGTGGTGCTGGGGGTCGACCTCGGTGCCACCCACGCCCGGCTCGCCGTGACCGACCTCGCGTCCACCGTGCTCGCCGAGCTCGACGCGCCCCTCGCCATCGCCGACGGACCGGAGCCCGTGCTCGGCTGGGTCGCGGACACCGGGCGCAAGCTGCTCGAGACCGCGGGGCGCTCCGTCGGCGACCTCGCCGGCGTGGGCGTCGGCCTGCCGGGCCCCGTCGAGCACGCGACCGGGCACCCGAACAACCCGCCGATCATGCCCGGCTGGGACGACGCCGACGTGCCCGGCATCCTCCGCGGCCACTTCGACGCCCCCGCGCTGGTCGACAACGACGTGAACATCATGGCGCTCGGCGAGCACCGCATCGCCTGGCCCGACGTCTCCGACCTGATCCTCGTCAAGGTCGCCACCGGCATCGGCGCGGGCATCATCGCCGACGGCGCGCTGCGGCGTGGCGCCCAGGGCGCCGCCGGCGACGTCGGGCACATCGCCGTGCCCGGGGCGGAGGACATCGTGTGCCGGTGCGGCAACGTCGGCTGCCTCGAGGCGATCGCGAGCGCCCAGGCCCTGGCCGTGCGGCTCGGCGCCGAGGGCCTGGACGTGTCCGGCCCCGCGGACGTCGTCGCGCTGGTCCGCGGCGGCGATGTCACCGCCGGCCGTGCCGTGCGCCAGGCCGGGCGCGAGATCGGCAGCGTCCTCGCGGCGACGGTCAGCCTGCTCAACCCCTCCGTCATCGTGCTCGGCGGCATCCTCGCCGAGGCGGGCGAGCACCTCCTCGCCGGCATCCGCGAGGTCGTCTACCGACGGTCGCTGCCGCTGGCCACCCAGCACCTGCGCATCGCCGTCGCGCGCACCGGCGCGCAGGCGGGCGTGCTCGGAGCGGCCGCCATGGCGGCCGACCACGCCTTGTCGCCCGACGCCGTGGACGCGCTGACCGCCTGACGCCGCCGTCCGTACGATGCGCGGCATGACCTCGGCGTTCACCGGACTCCTCGCCTACCCGATCACCCCGCTGGCCGAGGACGGGGAGGTGGACCTGGACGGCCTGGAGGCCCTCGTCGGCGCGGCCGTGTCCGCCGGCGCGGACGGCGTCGTCGTGCTGGCGACCTCCGGCTCCGGGGTGTCGTTCGACGACGACGAGCGCGACGCCGTGGTCCGGGTCGCCGTGGCGGCCGCGGGCGGCGCGCCGGTGCACGTGGGCGCCGCCGCGGAGTCGGCGCACCGGGTCGTCGCGCGGGCACGCCGCGCCCGCGAGGCCGGTGCCGCCGGGCTGGTGCTGCCCCCGTTCGCGTACCTCCCGCTCGACGACGCGGAGGTGCGCGCCCTGTACGCACGGGTCGCGGCCGCCGTGCCGGGCACGCCGGTGTGCTTCTACAACAAGCCCGTGCAGCTCGGGTTCGACGTCTCTGCCGAGATGCTCGCGGCGCTGCACGACGACGGCTCCGTGATCGCGGTGAAGGACCCGGCGTCGCCGCCGTCCCGACCGGGCGGACGCGTGGCCGCGCTGCGGACGGCGGGGGTCGCGGTGGGGCTCAGCGGCGACACCGCGCTGATCGGCGACGCCGAGCCCGCGGACGCCTGGCACACCGGGCTCGCGGCGCTCGCGCCGACCGAGTACGTCGCCGTCCGGCGGGCCCGGGTCGCGGGGACCGTTGCCGCCGACGCGGCACGGGACTGGCTGCTCGACGTCGCGCGGGCCGTGGCGGACACGGGGCGCCCGGTCGCCGCGCTGCACGCCGTCGCCGCCCTGCTCGGTACGCCGACCGCGCCGCCGCGCGACACGCTCGTGCCGCTCACGGCCGCGGACGACGCCGCGCTGCAGGCCGTCGTCGCGCGACGCCCCTGACGCACCGCCGGACGTCAGGCGGTGCGGCCGAGGACCGCGACGTGCAGGTCCAGCAGGGCCGCGGTGCGCTCGCTCGGGCCGCGGCCGAAGCCGCACTCCGTGGCGACGCCGACGGTCCGGTCGCCCAGCACCTGCGTGGCCGCGGCCAGCCGGCGCGCGGCCCCCTCGACGCCGTCCTCGTGGTGCAGGACGCCGAGGTAGAGCTCGGTGGCCGGGTCGAGCGCGAGGTCGCCGAGCGGCGCGACGTACGCGACGTCGTCGCGGTCGATCGGGACGGGCAGGTGCACCCACGTGATCGGGCGCGGGAGGGCCGACACCAGGGCGTTCGCCATCTCCACGAGGTGTCCCGTGTCGGCCGGCTCGACGAAGTGCTTCTCGGCCACGTCGCCGTAGCAGAGGTGGAAGCCGAGCTGGACGCCCTCGGGCACGTGCGCCGCGAACCGCGCCGCGCGGGCGGCACAGCCGCGCACGACGTCCTCGTCCCCGCCGGCGTCGCGATCGAACCAGGCCCGCGCGGCGCCGCCGCCGAGGTTCGCGCCCTCGACGAACGCGAACTCGGTGGCCAGGTCCACCTGCACCGCGAGGTCTTCGGCGGGGATCGCGGCGACGATCTCGTCGAGCTCGCGCACCAGCGCCGCCTCGTAGACCGGGTGCACCGCGGCACGGTCGGCCGGCGCGACGAACGTCGTGACCGCGGCCAGCGGCGACGGCAGGCAGACCTGGAACCGCGTGCCGGGCGCGATCACGCCCTCGGCGCGCAGGGCCGCGAAGTCGGCGTACGACGCGAGCGCGGCCTCCGCGTAGCCCAGCGGCCCGAACCGGAGCTCGTCCGCCGGCACCGAGCCGTCGAGCACGTGCGGCCGCACGTCGAAACCGGCCACGACGACGGGCGCGTCGCCCACGCGCACCAGCCCGTCGACCGCCTCGAACCGCGCGCCCTGGAACAGGATCCAGTGGAACCGCTCGCCCACCTCGCCGTCCGGGATGCGGCGGGCGTGGGGGCCGAGCCGCGTCGCGACCGTGCGCAGCGTGTCGCGCGCCGAGGGGAGGTTCACGGAACCCACCAGGTGGGCGCCGCGCAGCGTCAGGGTCGAGGCGGTCTGGTGCGAGGAGAGCGTGTCGGGCACCCGCGCATCGTAGCCCCGGGCGTCAGACCTCCTCGGCGGCGTCCGCGCTCTCCTCTGCGCCGTCCTGCGCACCATCGCCCAGCGCGGCCGGACCGCCCTGCAGCAGGCGCGTGAACGCCGCCTCGTCGAGGATCGGCAGGCCGAGCTCCTCCGCCTTCGCGGCCTTCGACCCGGCGTTGGCGCCGACGACGACGTAGTCCGTCTTCTTCGACACCGACCCGGCCGCCTTGCCGCCCGCGGCCAGGACGGCCTCCTTGGCGCCGTCGCGGCTGTAGCCCTCGAGCGAGCCGGTGACCACCACCGTGAGCCCGGCGAGCGGCCCGGTCGGGCCCTTGTCGGCCGCTGCCGCCATCGCCTCGGGGCCCGGGTGGTCGGGGATCCACGTGCGCACCCCGGCCGCCTGCCAGCGGTCGACGATCTCGCGGTGCCACCCGACGTCGAACCAGGCCAGCAGCGCGTCGGCGATGATCGGGCCCACGCCCTCGACGGCGGCCAGCTCCTCGCGCGACGCCGCCCGGATCGCGTCGAGCGAGCCGAACCAGCCCGCGAGCGCCCGGGCCGCCACGGGCCCGACATGGCGGATGTTGAGGCTGACGAGGATGCGCCACAGGTCCTTCGTCTTGGCCAGCTCCAGCTCCTCGAGGAGCTTGGTGGCCGCAGCGGTGGGCTCGAACTCGGGCAGGGCCTCGCCCGCCGCCTCGGCCTCGGCGCGGCGGGCCCTGGTGACCGTGACCTTCTTGCGGAACGGGGTGCGGCGCCGCGCGACGCCGTCGTCGTCCGCCCTGGGCAGCCCCGTCTCGGCGTCGCGCACGACGACCTCGATGGGCAGCAGCTGCTCCAGCGTGAGGTCGAACAGGCCCGCCTCCGTGCGCAGCGGAGGCACCTCGGGCACCTCGGGCTGCGTGAGGGCCGATGCCGTGACCTCGCCGAGCGCCTCGACGTCCAGCCCGCCCCGCGAGCCGATGTGCTCCACCCGGCCGCGCACCTGCGCCGGGCACGTCTCGGCGTTGGGGCAGCGCAGGTCGACGTCACCCTCCTTCATCGCCCGCAGCGGGGTGTCGCACTCGGGGCACTCGGCGGGCATGACGAACTCCTCGCGCGGGTAGCCGTCATCGGCCAGCGCCGTCACCGGGCCGAGGATCTCGGGGATGACGTCGCCCGCCTTGCGCAGCACGACCATGTCGCCGATGCGCACGCCCTTCGCCCTCACCACGTCCTGGTTGTGCAGGGTCGCCTGGCGCACGGTGGAGCCTGCGACCAGGACCGGCTCCATCACCGCGTACGGGGTGGCGCGGCCGGTGCGCCCCACGCCCACCTGGATCGCCACGAGGCGGGTCGTGACCTCCTCGGGCGGGTACTTGTAGGCGATCGCCCAGCGGGGGGCGCGGCTCGTCGCGCCGAGCCGGCGCTGGTCGTCGAGGGCGTCGACCTTGACGACGATGCCGTCCAGCTCGTGCTCGATGTCGTGCCGGTGGGCGCCGAACCACTCGATCATCTCGACCACGCCGTCGACACCCTCGACCACCCGGTTGTGCGGGGAGACCGGCAGCCCCCACCGCGCGAAGTGCTCGTACGCCTCCGACTGCCGGGCCAGCTCCGTGTGCTCGCCCGCCGTCCACTGCAGCGCGCCGATCCCGTGCACGTACAGGCGCAGGGACTCGACGCGGGCGACGCCCGCCTCGAGCTCCATGCCCTCCTTCTTGTCGAGCAGCTGGCGCAGCCCGCCGGCCGCCGCGTTGCGCGGGTTGGCGAACTGCGGGAAGCGGCGGAGCGCCGCGACGCGGGCCCGCTCCTCGTCGAACGGGCGGGCGGCGGCGGCCCGGCCCTCGTGCCGCGCCCGCGACTCGGCCACGACGCGCTCGCGCAGCTGCCCCTGCAGCTCGTTCAGCCGCTCGAAGGAGGCGACGGGTATGAAGACCTCGCCGCGGACCTCGACGAGGTCGGGGTGTCCGTCGCCCGCCAGCCGCCGCGGGATGTCGGCGATCCGCAGCGCGTTCTGCGTGACGTCCTCGCCCGTGCGGCCGTCGCCGCGGGTCGCCGCGCGCACCAGGCGCCCCTTCTCGTACAGCAGTGCGATGGCGAGCCCGTCGATCTTCACCTCGGACAGGTAGCCGACGTGCTCCGCGCCCAGGTCGCGGGCCACGCGCGCGTCCCACGCCCGCAGCTCGTCGACGGAGAACACGTTGTCGAGGCTGAGCATCCGCTCGACGTGCTCGACCGTCGCGAAGCCGGCGGCGGCCGCGCCGCCCACCCGCTGCGTCGGCGACTCGGGCGTCTGGAGCGCCGGGTGCGCGGCCTCGATCGCCTCCAGCTCGTGCATCCGCGCGTCGTACTCCGCGTCGGACACCCGGGGGGCGTCGTCCTCGTAGTAGGCGCGCTGGTCCTCCTCGACGAGGGCGACCAGCTCGGCCCAGCGACGCTGGGCGGCGGCTTCGTCGAGCAGGGTGTCCGGCCCTGAGTCGAGGCCGGTGTTCTCGGTGTCCGTCACGGGCCCATCTTGCCGCGCGCCGCCGACACCGGCCGGGTCGGGCGCCCCGTCCCGCCCGACCTGCGAGAAGGCCTGTCCCGATCTCTGTCCGAACCGCTACGATTCTGGCGATTTGGCCCCTCTCGACCGACAGCAAGGACGCTCATGAAGATCGCCGTCGTCGGCGCCGGCTTCGCCGGCCTGGCCAGCGCCAAGGTGCTCCGCGAGTTCGGGCACGACGTCACCGTGCTCGACAAGGCCCCCGACGTCGGCGGCGTGTGGAGCGCGAGCCGCCGTTACTCGGGCCTGACCACGCAGAACAACAAGGGCTCGTACGCCTTCTCGGACCTGCCCATGCCGAAGGACTACCCCGAGTGGCCCAGCGGCGAGCAGGTGCAGGCGTACCTGGAGCGGTACGTCGACCTCCACGACCTGCGCGGCTCGCTCCGGCTGTCGACCGAGGTCGTGCGCGCGGAGCTCACGCCCGCGGAGGACGGCTGGTCCGTCACCGCGCGGCGCACGGGCGAGCCGGTCGGCGAGCCGGAGCGCTTCGACCACGTCGTGGTCGCGAACGGCATCTTCTCCGACCCGGTGATCCCGCGCTTCGAGGGCCTGGCGCAGCTGCTGCGCGCCGGCGGCAAGGTGGTCGCCTCGAGCCAGCTCACGTCCCTCGAGGACGCGCGCGGCAAGCACGTCGTCGTCGTCGGCTACGGCAAGTCCGCGTGCGACGTCGCCGCCGAGATCGCCCCGGTCGCCGCGAGCACCCAGGTCGTGGCGCGGCACCTGCTGTGGAAGCTGCCCAAGCGGCTCGGCAACGCGCTCAACTACAAGTACCTCCTGCTCACCCGCATGGGCGAGGGGCTGTTCCGCTACGAGACGCTGTCCGGGGGCGTGGAGAAGTTCCTGCACGGGCCGGGCGACGGCGTCCGCAGGTCGATGCTCGCCAGCGTCGGCGCGGTCTCGGTCAAGCAGTTCCGCCTGAAGGAGCTCGGGCTCGTGCCGCGCGGCGAGTTCGCCGACATCGCCCGCTCGACGGTCTCGCTCGCCACCGACAGCTTCTTCGAGCAGGTGTCCGAGGGACGGATCGACGTGCACCGCGAGTCCGAGATCGAGCGCTTCGCCGTGGACGACGACGGCGCCCCCGTCGCCGTGCTCGACGACGGCACCACCGTGCGCGCCGACCTCGTGGTGTGCGGCACCGGCTTCCACCAGCGCGTGCCGTTCCTCGACGACGACCTCCAGGCGCGGCTGCTCGACGACCGCGGCAACTTCCAGCTCTACCGGCAGGTGCTGCCGCACGACGTGCCGCACCTGACGTTCGCCGGGTACAACTCGTCGCTGTTCAGCCCGCTGTCGGCCGAGGTCGCCGCGCTGTGGACCGCCGCCCACCTGGCCGGCGCCGTCGACGTCCCCCCGGTCGAGGAGCGCCGCGAGCTCGTCGCGAGCCGCGTGGACTGGATGGAGAAGCGCACCGAGGGCAAGCACGCCCGCGGCACCAACGTCATCCCGTTCTCGCTGCACCAGATCGACGAGATGCTGACGGACCTCGACCTGCAGCTGCCCGCGGCCACCCGCGCCGGCCAGTGGCTGCTGCCGGTGGACCCGAAGGCGTACCGGCACCTGCCCGGCCGGCTGCGCGAGCGGATCGGCTGACGCGGCCGGTCACCTGAAGCGCGCGGGGAGCGCGCTCGGGTAGCGCACCCACGCGGAGCGCACGGGCACGACGTCGGCCGGCGAGACGGTCAGCTCCACGTCCGCGACCCGGGCGAGGAAGTGCCCCACGACCGTCCGGGTGATCAGCGGCGCCGTGCGGTGCGCCGGGCACGCGTGCGCGCCGGTCCCCCACGTGAGGTGGAAGCGCGCGTCGGCCTGCTCCCACGGGTCCGCGGCGCGGACGGTGCGGTCGGCGTTGGCCGCCGCCACCGCCGGCACGACGGCGTCGCCCGCCGCGATCGCCTGGCCGCCCAGCTCGCCGTCCGCGAGGGCGTAGCGCGGCCGCAGGTGCGGCAGCGGGGGCGCGTCCCGCGCCACCTCGTCGAGCGCGTCGTCGAGCGAGAGGCGGCCGCCGTGCAGACGGCCGGCGAACCCCGGGTCGGCGAGCAGCCGCTGCACCGCGGTCGCGATCCACGCGATCTCGGCATCGTGCGCCGTGGCGAACACGAGCGCGACGGCGGCCATCACCTCGAGGTCGTTCTCGTGGGCGGGGTGGGCGAGCAGCGCGGACGTCAGGTCGTCGCTCGGCTCCGCGCGACGCCCGGCGACGAAGCCCGCGAGCAGGTCCTCCGCCTCGAGGGACGCCGGGTACGCGTCGTCGGTGCCGGAGCGCTGGGCGACGGTGAGCTCGTGCATCCGGCGGGCGTCCGCGAGCGTCATGCCGAGCAGGTCGGCCAGCACCCGCACCGGCACGTCGACGGCGTACTCCGCCACCAGGTCCGCCGTGCCGCGGGCGGCCAGGCGGTCGAGCACCGAGGTGCAGGCGACGTCCGCCGTCCGGCGCACGCGCTTGTCCTCCACGGCGTCGAGCGCGTCGGCCAGAGGCGTGCGCAGGCGCCGGTGCTCCGCACCGTCCCGGTCGTGGGCGCCGTCGCGCGAGGCGAGCAGCGCGCGGGTCGCCGAGCGCCGCCCGACGAGTCCCTCCGCCTCGTACCGCCAGTGCCGCGCGTCGCGGGAGAACATCGCCTCGTTGCGCAGGACGGCGGCGACCTCCGAGTGGCCGAGCGCGAGCCACGCGGGCACGCCCGGCTCGAGGTCGACGGGCGCGAGGGCCCCCCAGCGCGAGCGCAGCGCCTCGTACCGCGCCGGCGGGTCGGGCGCGCCGACCAGGTCGGCGAGCAGCGGCCGGTCGGCCACGTCCTCGAGGCGCACCACGCGCACCGCGCCGGTGAGGCTCATGCCGCGGCGCCCGCGCGGGCGAGGCGCACCGCGTGCGCGACGAGCGCCTGGAGCGCCTCGACGGCCTGCCGCCGTTCGCGCAGGTCGCCGGCGACGACGGGGGTGTCCGGCGGCAGGTCGAGCGCGGCGCGCACCGCGTCGGTCCCGTGCCGCGGCGCGTCCGGGAACTCGTTGACGACGACCGTGACCGGCAGCGCCGTGTGCTCCTCGAGCTGGTCCAGCACCTCGAAGCTCTCCTCCAGGCGGCGCGTGTCCACGACGACGAGCGCGCCGACCGCGCCGTCCGCCAGCCCCGCCCACAGGTCCCAGAAGCGCTTCTGCCCGGGCGTGCCGAACAGGTAGAGGGCCGTGGTGCCGCCCACCGTGACGCGCCCGAAGTCCATCGCGACCGTCGTCGTGCTCTTCTCCCCCAGCCGCGGGTCGACGCCGACGCTGGCCGCCGTGATCGTCTCCTCCGTGCTCAGCACGGGGATCTCGCTCACCGCGCCGATGAGCGTCGTCTTGCCGACGCCGTACGCGCCCACGACGAGCACCTTCACCGACCGCTCGACCGTGGGCGCCAGGTGCAGGGAGGCCGGGTCGACGGGCGGTGCCTCAGAACCGCCGGAGACCATCGAGGACCTCCTCCAGCAGGTCGACGCCCGGCAGGTCGTGATGCGCCGACGACCGGACCGCCAGGTAGCCGGCGTCGAGCAGGTCGGAGGCGAGGACGGCGACCAGGCTGGTGGGCAGGTGCAGGTACGCGGCGAGCTCGGCCAGGGCGAGCGTGCCGCGGCACGTCTCGAGCAGGGCGCGCTCGTGCCGGCCCGCGCCGACGGGCAGCTCGCGGCCGTCGTCCACCGCGCACAGCAGCGTCTCGGGCCGCAGCGTGTTGCGGCTGGGGTGCGCGCGCCCGCCCGTGAGGACGTACGAGCGCACCGGGTGGTCGCGGTAGCCGCCCGTCATCGCGTCCCCTCCGCAACGGGAACGGCGGGCACGCCGGCGGGCGTGGCGGCGGGGCGCAGGACGTCCGTGCCGAGCGTCCGCTCGCCGATCATCAGCACCTGGGCCTGCATCTGCTGGGCCACGAGCCCCGGGTCGACCGCCGCGTCGGTGACGACCGCCAGCCGCGAGCCGTCGCCCGCGCCGCGCACGAAGAGGAAGCCGCCGTCGAACTCGACGAGCACCTGCCGCAGCGCGTCGCCGGCGCCGAACTCCCGGCCCATGCTCATGCCGAGCGCCACGAGGCCGGCGCACGCCGCCGCGACCTTGTCGGCCGTGTCCGGCGGCGTGACGTCCGTGCGGACCTTCACCAGGCCGTCCGAGCTGAGCACGACGACGTGCCGCACGCCGCGCACCCCCGCGACGAGGTCGAGCATCCAGCTGTCCGGGTGCGCGGGCGCGGGCGTCGCGTCGGTGGTCGGGGTCGTCATGTGTCCTCCGAGGTCACGTCCGGCACGGCGGACGGCTGCTGGCTGGGTTGGTCGGTGGTCGGGGTCCCGGCGGCGTCGTCGGGTGCGCCGGCGGAGGCGTCCCGGTCGGCGGAGAAGAACGCGCCGATCCACGCGCCGGCCTCCTCCGCCGTCTGTGCCGGGACCGCCGCGGTCGGGGCGGTCGGCGGCGCGCCGGGCACCGCGCGCTGGGTCCCCGTGGCGGGGCCGCGGCGCGAGCGCCGCTGCGGCAGGGTCGGGGCGCCGTCCGGCCCCGTCGTCCCGCCGCCGTGTGCCTCGGGCGCCGCCGGCCCGGGCCGCACCTCCGGGGCTGGCTGCTGCGGCCAGGGCTCGTCGACGCTCGGGGCGAGGGTGTCGGGCGCCGCGGCAGCCGCGGTGACGAGCTCGGCCGGCACCATGACCACGGCGCGCAGACCGCCGTACACGGACTCCGTGAGGTCCACGCGCAGGTCGAGGGCACGGGCGTACGAGCCCACGACCGCGAGGCCGGTCTGCGGCACCTCGCCGAGGTCGGCGATGCCGACGGGCCGCGCGCCGGACGCGACGGCGCGCACCCGCTCCAGCTCGCGGGCGGCCATCCCGACGCCGCAGTCGTCGACCTCGACGACCGCGCCCCGCTGCACCTGCCGAATCGCGACGAGCACCTGGGTGCTGGGGGGCGAGCACTGGGTGGCGTTGGCGAGCAGCTCGGCGAGGACGTGCACGACAGGCTCGACCGCGCGGCCGACCACGGCCAGCCCCGGGTCGCCGGACACCTCGACGCGCTGGAACGCCGTGATCCGGCCGGCGGCCGCGCGCACGACGTCCGGCAGGGCGAGCGGGTCGTCCCACGTCTGCCCGGGCCGCCGGCCGCACAGCGCGACGAGGTTCTGCGCCTGGCGCGCGTGCTGCGCGGCGGCGTGGTCGATCCGCATGGAGGTCTGCAGGACGTCCGGGTCGGCCGCGTGCCGCTGCACCATCCGCGCCGCCTCCTCCTGGATGCGGTGCGCCGACGCCTGCACCTTGCGCCCCAGGGCGACGACGGCGGTCTCCACGGCGGAGCGCTGGTCGTCGCGGGCCTCGCGGGTGCGCGCGAGCTCGGCCGTCGCGTCGTCCAGCGCACCGGCGGCGGCGGCGAGCTCCGCCGCGCGCGCGTCACGCTCCGTCCGCAGCACGGCGCGGTCGCGGTCCCCGCGCGCGACGGCGCGGGACAGCGCCACCACCGCGACGACGACGAGCAGCGCGGCGGCTCCCGACAGCGCCGCCGCCCCCTCGGGCGGGAGCCGGTCGCCGAGCACCGGCACCGCCGCGAGGCACAGGACGGCCGCGGCCGCGCAGAGCTGGGCCGGGACGCGCGCCGTCGCGCGCGAGCCGGCAGAGGTCGTCGTGCTCACCGCACCCCCGTGGGTGGAAGGGTCGGGTCCCGGCGGCGGTGACCGTGCCGCGCGAAAGCGGCTTTCTCCGCGAAACCCTTGGATCGTCCATAGCGGGATCAATGCCCTGACCAGGAGTTTCTACCACGGGCACCCCCCGGGTGAAAGGCACCGCCACCCCTCGGCGCGCCCGGCGGCTAGGGTGCCGGACATGACCGCCGAGCGACTCGAGCCCGCACCACCGTCAGCCCTGGACGCCGCACCGCCGACCCCGCTCGACCCGACCCGCCCGGACCCGTTCGCGTGGCTCGAGGAGGTCGAGGGCGCCGAGGCGCTGGCGTGGGTGCGCGGCCGCAACGACCACGCGCACGCGACCGTCGGAGGCGCCCCCGGCTTCGCCGCGACGGAGGCGGCGGTCCGCGAGGTGCTCGACTCCGACGAGCGCATCCCCGACGTCTCCCGGATCGGCGACCACCTGTACAACTTCTGGCGCGACGCGGAGCACGAGCGCGGGCTGTGGCGCCGCACCACCCTCGACTCGTACCGGACCGACTCCCCCGCCTGGGAGACGGTGCTCGACCTCGACGCCCTCGCCGCGGCGGAGGGCGAGAGCTGGGTGTGGCACGGCGCGTCGCTGCTGCGCCCGACGCCCGCGCAGCTCGCGGCGGGCGAGCCCTGGCGCCGCGCGCTGGTCGACCTCTCCCCCGGCGGCTCCGACGCGGACGTCACGCGCGAGTTCGACCTCGTCGACAAGCGGTTCGTCCCCGCCGCCGAGGGCGGGTTCGAGCGCGACACGGCGCGCGACGACGGTCGCACCGGCGCCAAGGGCGGCCTGGCGTGGGCCGACGAGGACACGGTGTACGTCTTCACCGACTTCGGCCCGGGCACGACGACGCCGTCCGGCTACCCGCGGACCGTGCGGCTGTGGCGGCGCGGGACGGCGCTCGACGACGCGCCGCTCGTGTACGAGGGCGCCGACGACGACATGTACATCTCCGCGCGCCGCTCGCGCACGCCCGGCTTCGAGCGCGACCTCGTGAGCCGCTCGATCGCCTTCTACCGGTCGGAGACGTTCCTCGTCGAGGCGGTCGGGACGCCCGAGCAGCGCCTGGTGAGGATCGAGGTGCCCGAGTCGGCGGAGGTCGGATTCCACCGCGAGTGGCTGCTGGTGGAGCTGCGCGACGACTGGACGCCCGCGGCCACCACCTACGCCGCCGGGTCGTTGCTGGCCGCGCCCGCGGACGCGTTCCTCGCCGGCTCGCGCGACCTCACGGTCCTGTTCGCGCCCACGCCGTCGACGTCGCTGGTCGGTGCCTCGTGGACGCGCCACCACCTGGTCGTCAACGTGCTCGACGACGTGAAGAACGCCGTGCACGTGCTCACCCCGCCCGCCGGCACGTCCCTCGACGCGGCGGCCGGCGTGCCCTGGACCCGCTCGGAGCTCCCGCTCGGCGGCGGGCTGCTCACCGTCGGGGTGCGCGCCGTCGACCCCCTGGACGGCGACGACGTCTGGGTCACGACCACCGGGTACCTCACGCCGTCCACGCTCGCGCTGGCGACCGTCGCCGGTCCCGGCGCGGAGCCGGGCGAGCCGGAGCCGCTGAAGGCCGCGCCGGCCTACTTCGACGCGGACGGCATGGTCGCGGTGCAGCACTTCGCCACCTCCGACGACGGCACCCGCGTGCCGTACTTCGTCGTGGGCCGCCAGGACCTGGTCGAGCCCGCCGACCCGACGACGCCGGGGACAGGGCCGGGCACCGCGCCCACGCTGCTCTACGGGTACGGCGGCTTCGAGATCCCGCTGCTGCCGGGCTACTCCGGCACGGTGGGGCGGGCGTGGCTCGCCCGCGGCGGCGTGTACGTCGTCGCGAACATCCGCGGCGGCGGCGAGTACGGCCCCGCGTGGCACCAGGCCGCGCTGCGCGAGCGCCGGCACAAGGCCTACGAGGACTTCGCCGCCGTCGCGCGCGACCTCGTGGCCCGCGGCATCACCACGCCCGAGCACCTCGGTGCGCAGGGCGGGTCCAACGGCGGCCTGCTGGCGGGGAACATGCTCACGCAGTACCCGGACCTGTTCGGCGCGGTCGTGGTGCAGGTGCCGCTGCTCGACATGTTGAGGTACTCCCACCTGCTCGCCGGCGCGTCGTGGGTGGCCGAGTACGGCGACCCCGACACCGAGGACTGGGAGTTCGTCCGCACCTTCTCGCCGTACCACCTGCTCGACGGCGACCGCAGCTACCCGCCGGTGCTGTTCACGACGTCGACGAAGGACGACCGCGTGCACCCCGGCCACGCGCGCAAGATGGCGGCGCTGATGCTGGCCGCGGGCGGGCCGGCCGGGCGGGACGTGACCTATTACGAGAACGTCGAGGGCGGCCACGGGGGCGCCGCCAACAACGCGCAGGCCGCGCACATGTCCGCCCTGGCCTGGACGTTCCTGCGCGAGCGCCTGGCCTGACCGGCCGGTCCCGGCGGGCGAGCCCGCCGGGACCCGGCGTCAGGCCGGCCCGAGCGCCGCGCGCACGGACGTCCACGACGCGAGCTGCGCGCGCACGTCCTCCCGCGACTCCGTGGCCAGGGCCTCGGCGTAGGCACGCTCGAGCAGGTCGTCGACGAGGACCTTCGCGCCGGTGGCGGCCGACTCGACGGCCGCGGCCACCATGACGAGGCTGAGCACGTTCTCGTGCACCTCGCCCATGGGCGTGGGACCGCCGTCGAGCGCCGCCAGGAAGGTCGCCAGCGACCCGGCGATCCCGTCACCGGGGTCCACGCCCTGCGCCGCGTCGTGCGGCCTGTCACTCGGCCCCTCGACGACCGGCTCGTGGTCGCCGTCCCAGAGGGCGGTGCCGTCCCGCCCGGAGAGCCGCCAGGCCCCGTTCCACGACGTCTCCCGGCCGGGGCTGCACCAGCTGCCCGTGTAGGAGTAGCGGACGCCGCCCGTCATCTCGAACACCGCGGTGGCCGCGGCGTCGCCGGCGTACCAGCTCCACGACGGGTTGAACTCCTCGCAGTACACCGAGACGGGCTCGGCGCCCAGCAGGAACCGGGCGGTGTCGAAGGGGTGGATCGCCATGTCGAGCAGCAGCGGGTGCGCCATCGCGTCGCGGAACCCGCCGAAGCGGGGCGCCTTGAAGAACTCCGTGGTGAGCACCCCCAGGTCGCCCAGCGTGCGCGCCTGCTCCCGGAAGGCGAAGAGCTGCCGGTTGTAGCGGCGCGACTGGCTCACCACGAAGAGCTCCTCGGTCACCTCGGCGGCCGCGGCGAGCGAGAGCGCGCGCGGCACCGACTCGGCCACCGGCTTCTCGCCGAGCACGGGCAGCCCCGCGAACAGCGCGGCCGTGGTGACGGGGTGGTGCGCGGCCGGGACGGTGACGTTCACGACCGCGCGCGCCCCGGTCTCCCGGGCGAGCGCGACGGCGTCCGTCCCGACCGGGACGTCCGCCAGCCCGGCCTCCGCGAGCGCCCCGCGGGCCGCGTCGAGGTCGAGGTCGACGACGCCGGCCAGCTCCGCCCCCGGCTCGGCCCGGATGGCGGACAGCCACGCCCGGCCCATGCCCCCGGCGCCGACGAGGACCAGCGGGGTGCTCACAGCCCGGCCTCCGCCGCGGCGGCACGAGCGTCGTCGTTCAGCGCGCCGCCGTAGCCCTGGCCGCGGTAGAAGTCCTCGGTCTCGTAGCGCAGCAGGGTGGGGGTGGTGCGCTCGGGGCGCAGGGTCACGGCCCACTCGACGGCGTTGGAGATGACCTTGCGGACCCCGTCGTGGAAGTACGTCGGGTACTCCTGGTCGCCCGGGCGGAAGTAGAAGATCTTGCCGAAGCCGCGCCGGTAGGTGATGCCGGAGCGGAAGACCTCGCCGCCGGAGAAGGTGCTGAGGAAGACGGTCTCGTCCGGGGCGGGGACGTCGAAGAACTCCCCGTACATCTCGTCCTCCTCGATGATCATCGGGTGCGGGATCCCCTGGGCGATCGGGTGGGTCGGGTCGACCGTCCACACCAGCTCCCGGTCGTGCTCGGCGCGCCAGCGCAGGGTGCAGGTGGTGCCCATGAGCTTCATGAAGATCTTCGACCAGTGGCCGGAGTGCAGGACGACGAGCCCCATGCCCTCGAGCACGTGGCGGTGCACCCGCTCGACGACCTCGTCGGAGACCTCGCCGTGCGCGGCGTGCCCCCACCAGGTGAGCACGTCGGTGTCGCGCAGCACCTCCTCGGTGAGCCCGTGCTCGGGGTCGTCGAGCGTCGCGGTGCGCACGCGCACGCCGGCGCCGAGGTTCTCCTCGATGCCCTGCGCGACGGCGCCGTGCATCCCGTCGGGGTAGCGGGCGGCGACGGACGGCTCGAGCTGCTCGTGGCGGTTCTCGCCCCAGACGGTGACGCGGATCGGTGCGGGGGTGGTGGTCATGAGGGTGCTCCGTTTCTCGGGGAGGGTTCTGCGGACAGGTTCTCGGGGAGGTGCCGGGGCGTGCCGCCGGGCCTCACTTGACGGCCCCGCCGGTGGCGCCGGCGGCGACGTACTTCTGCGCGACGACGAGGAGGACGATCGCGGGGACCGACGCGAGGACGGCGGTCGCCATCACCGCGCTCCAGTCGTTGACGTAGGCGCCGAGGTAGTTGTAGATGCCGAGCGTGACCGGCCGGACGTCCTCGGTGGTGGTCAGGGTCAGGGCGAACAGGAAGTCGCTCCAGGTGAACAGGAAGGTGAAGAGGCCCGCCGTGATGAGGGCGTTGCGGCTGATGGGCAGCACGACCGAGACGAACGCGCGGACCGGCCCGGCGCCGTCGACGAGGGCGGCCTCGACGACGGCCGGCGGCAGCGACTGCATGAAGGCGCGGCAGATGAGGATCGCGAACGGGATGCCCGCCGTCGAGTCCGCGAGGATCAGCCCGGGGATCGAGTTCAGCAGGCCGAGGTCGGCGTACGCGGCGTACAGGGCGTTGGCGATGACGATGCCCGGGATCATCTGGCTGATGAGGATGCCGAACAGGACCAGGCCGGCCCAGCGCAGCCGGAACTGGGCCAGCGCGTAGGCCGCCGGGACCGCGATCAGCAGGCTCAGGGCGACGCTGCCGACGGCGACCACGAGGCTCGTGACCAGGTTGGCGCCCTGGTCCGCGAGCGCCGTGCGGTAGCCGCTGAGGTCGGGCGACAGCGGCAGCCAGCCCGTGTCGACGGTCGCGCCGTTCGGCTGCAGCGACGCGTTGACCATCCAGTAGATCGGGAACAGCAGCACCGCGATCACGAGGATGCCCGCCGCGGTGTGGAGCCAGGGGTGTCGGACGGTGTTCATGGGCCTCACTCATCCACGGCGCGCCGGTTCAGGCGCAGATAGACGGCAGCGAAGATCAGCGAGATCACGATGAGGATGTTGCTCACCGCGGCCCCCTGACCGAAGTCGAAGGTGGCGAACGACAGCTGGTAGGACTGCGTGGCCAGCGTCTGGGTGGCGTTCGCGGGCCCGCCGCCCGTCAGCCCGAGGATGATGTCGAGCACCTTGAGCGTGTAGACGACGCCGAGCACCAGCACCACGGTGACGACCGGCCGCAGCATGGGCCACGTGATGTGCCGGAAGGCGCGCCAGCGGGTGGCGCCGTCGAGGGCGCCCGCCTCGTAGAGCTCGTCGGGGATGCCCTGCAGGCCGCCGTGCAGGATGACGGCGTTGAAGGGGATGCCGATCCAGACGTTGACGACGATGACGGTGACCAGGGCCAGCGAGGTGCTGCTCAGCCAGGGGACGCCCGTGTCCACGAGGCCGGTGCCGACGAGGACGCGGTTGAGGGCGCCGGACTCGGTGTCGAGGATCCACTTCCACACGGCGCTGGCGGCGATGAGCGGGATGAGCCAGGGCAGCAGGATCAGCGACCGCAGGAAGCCGGAGAGCGGGAACCGGCGGCGGAAGAACAGCGCGACCGCCAGGCCCAGCACGAACTGCCCGGCGATGGACCCCACGGTGAACAGGACCGTGTTGAGCAGGGCCGTGCGGAACAGCGGGCTGCCGACGACCTCGCGGTAGTTGTCGAGGCCGGCCCAGGGCGCCGCGCCCGTGAAGAAGGTCGAGATCGTGTAGTGCTGGAAGCCCATCACGACGTTCTGGACCACGGGGTATCCGTAGAACAGCAGCAGGTACAGCACCGCCGGGCCGAGGAACAGGAGCGTGACCAGGCGGCGGTTGCGGTGCCGGGCCCCGGGACGCCGGCCCGAGGCGGGCGCCGGCGCGAGCCGGGGCGGGGCGGCGGGGGTGGTCGTCGTCGTCATACGTACTCCTGGGCTTCCGCGAGGGCGTCCTGCGCCGAGGCCTGGCCGGAGACCGCGAGCTGGACGGCGGTGTACAGCGCGGTCGCCGTCGCCGGCCACTCGGCGCCGAGCTCGGCCGTGCGGGCGCGGGCCCCACGGACGAGCTCCGCGAACGCGGCCATCTCGGGACGGCGCTCGAGGAACGGCTCGATGAGGGCCGGCCTGCCGGGCACGGTGGAGCGCTCCGCCGCCATGGACACGAGGCTCTCGTCCGAGAGGAACTCCGTGAGGACCTGACCGGCGAGCCGCTCCTTGGCGCGGTCCCCGGTGGCGGGCACGCACCACACCTCGCCCCCGAGCGGGGCGACGGGACGCTGGCTGGCCGGGTCGCGCACCGGCAGGGTGACGACGTCGTACTCGAGGCCGTCGATCGCCTCCAGCTCGGGGATCTGCCAGGGCCCGTTGACCATCATGGCGGCGCGCCCGGCGACGAACTGGTCCTTGACGTCCGCCTGGCTCCAGTTCAGCACCGACGTGGACGCGTGCCCGTCGGCGACCGTCCCGGCGAGCAGGTCGAGCCCGGCGGCGGCCTCCGGCGTGGCGATGCGCCGCTCGTCGGCGCCGTTCGACCAGAAGAACGGCAGGTACTGCCAGGTGCCCTCGTAGGTCGCGTTGCCGCAGAAGGCGAGGCCGTAGCGCGAGCCCCGGGTCAGCGCGGCCGCCGCCGCGCGGAGCTCGGCCCAGGTGGTCGGCGGCGCGACGCCCGCCTCGTCCAGGGCACGGACGTCGTAGAAGAGCGCGATGGTGTTCACCGTCGGGGCGAGCCCGTAGACCCGCCCGTCGTAGGTGCCCGCCGAGGTGACGCCCTCGGTGTACCCGTCGGTGGGCACGCCGACCTCGTCGAACGGGCGCAGGGCCGTGGTGGCGGCGATCTGCTGCAGGTCCGGGTTGTCGAGCATGAGGATGTCCGGCAGCGTCCCGGACGACCCCTGCTGGAGCACCCGCTGGATCAGCGAGTCGCCGGCGACGGAGACGCGCTCGAGCGTGACGCCGACCTTGGACGCCGCCGCGTCGAGCGCACCGCCGATCACGGTGCGGTCGGGGTCGTTGGTGTACGTGTCGAGGACGCGCAGGGTCCGCGGCGACGTCGCCGCCCCCTCGGCTCCGCACCCGGCCAGGAGCGCGGCCAGCGGCGCCAGCAGCCCGGCGGTGGTGACGGCCCGGCGCGAGACCGGGCGGTCCGGCCAGGCCGGTGCCCGGGTGGGCACCCCTCCGGTCGTCGTCGATGCGCATCGATGATGCATGAGTCTCCACCTTCCTCGTCATCGGTTCGGGTAGTGGTGCGGGTACGGGTGCCGGGAGGGCTAGCCCGCCGGTCGTGCGGTGCGCGTCGACGCGCGCCGCACCAGCGCCGCCGGCACGAGCTCCTGCTCGCGGCCGCGGGGCGTCTCGCCGTCGAGCAGGGCGAAGACACGCTCCATCACGCGCCGGGAGACGTCGCGCGGTTGCGGCGACGTGGCGGTGAGGCCGTACGGTGCGGCCTCGCTGTCGATGGCGAGGCCCACGACGTCGGCGTCCCGGCCGGGCACACGGCCCCGGTCTGCCAGCGCGCGCAGCGTCTCGGGGATCGGGCTGGCGACCACGAGCCCGGGCACCCCGCCGGACGCGAGGGCGCCGTCGACCGCCCGCCGCACGTCCGCCTCGCCGGTCGGCCGGTGCCAGCGCAGCTCGACGCCGCGCTCCGCGGCCGTCGCGCGCGCCCCGCGCTCGAAGCGCGGCACGTAGTTGATGCCCTGCGCCGCGACGTCCGGCCGCCAGCCCAGCACGTCCACCGTCCGGTGCCCCAGGTCGGCCAGCTCGGCCACGAGCAGCCGGCCCGCCGCCTCGAAGTCGAAGTCGAGGCAGTCGAGGCCCTCGGCGTCGTCGGGGATCCCGATGAACACGACGGGCAGCGGCAGGCCCCGCGCCACGTCCACGCGGTCGTCGTGGGTGCCGACCTCCATGACGACGAGGGCGTCGCACAGCGAGCGGCCCGCGACGCGGCGCAGCCCGGCCGGGCCCTCGTCGGCGGTCACGAGGAGGACGTCATGGTCGCGACGCCGTGCCGCCAGCAGGATCTCCTCGACGAACATCATGAGCTGCCGCGCGCCGGCTTCCGGGTTGACGGGCACGACGACCGCGATGGTGCTCGTGCGGTGCCCCGCCAGGGCGCGTGCCCCGGCGTGCGGCTCGTAGGTCAGGCGGTCGATGGCGTCCTGGACGCGCCGACGGGTCTCCGGGGAGATCGGGCGCTTGCCGCTCATGACGTACGAGACGGTGCTCTGCGACACGCCGGCCTCACGCGCGACGTCGGCGCTCGTGGGCATCTTCGCCATCGGGCCCCCCGTCCGCGCCGTCGGTCATCGATGCGCATCGACGCGCATCGCCGACGAATGTACCGTCAGCGCCCGGGGCGTGACAAGCGTCACGCCCCGGGCCTGGTCCGCACCGGGTGCCGGCAGGCTCGACGAGCGATCGTCAGGAGTGCGGCACCGTCGCGGTGATGAGGGTGCCGTCGTCCCGGCGGTTGCCGGACAGCGCCCGCAGGCTGGGCCGGCCGGGCCGCACCGGGCCCTGGCCGTCGAGCGGGACGACGACGGGCTCGCCGGCGGTGACCGCCACCTGCTCGCCCCGCACCAGGACCTTCGCGCCGTCGCCCGTCTCGGCGACGAGCTCGAGCTCGTCGGGACGCACCGTGACGCGCAGCCGCGACCCGTGCCACTGCACGCGGAACGTCAGCGCCTCCCAGCCCTGCGGCAGGCGCGGGTCGAACGACAGCACGCCGTCGTGGTCCCGCAAGCCGCCGAAGCCGAACGCGAGCGCCGACCAGGTGCCGCCCGCGGACGCCACGTGCACGCCGTCGGCCGCGTTGTCGTGCAGGTTCGCCAGGTCCACGAGCAGCGAGGACACGAAGTACTCGAGCGCGAGCTCGTGGTACCCGACCTCGGCCGCGACGATCGACTGCACCACGCCCGACAGCGTCGAGTCACCGGTGGTCAGCGGGTCGTAGTACTCGAAGTCGGCCAGCTTCTGCTCGGCCGAGAAGTGCTGCCCCTGCAGGAACAGCGCGAGCACCACGTCCGCCTGCTTGAGCACCTGGTACCGGTAGATCACGAGCGGGTGGTAGTGCAGCAGCAGCGGGCGCTTGGTCACCGGCGTCGCGGCCAGGTCCCAGATCTCCCGCTCGAGGAAGTGGGAGTCCTGGGGGTGGATGCCGATGCTGTCCGCGTACGGGATGGACATGTGGTCCGCGGCCCGGGTCCACTCGGTGGTCTCGTGCACGCCCAGGGACAGGCGGTCCGCGAGACGCTCGTAGTCCTCCGGGAACTCCTCGCGCATCGTCTCCACGACGAACGCCGCGGCACGCAGGTTGAACCGCGCCATGACGTTGGTGAACAGGTTGTCGTTCACCACGGTCGTGTACTCGTCGGGGCCGGTCACGCCGTGGATGTGGAAGTTGTCGTCGCCGTTGGCGCGCCAGAAGCCGAGGTCCTCCCACATGCGCGCCGTCTCGACGAGGACGTCCACCGCCTCGCGGCGCAGGAAGTCCGTGTCGCCCGTGGCGCGCACGTACTGCACCAGGGCGAAGCTGATGTCCGCGTCGATGTGGTACTGCGCGGTGCCGGCCGCGTAGTACGCCGACGCCTCCTCGCCGTTGATGGTGCGCCACGGGAACAGGGCGCCCTTCTGCGACAGCTCCTTGGCGCGGCGTCGTGCGGCGTCGAGCATCTGGTAACGGAACCGCAGGGCGTTGCGGGCGTACCGCGGGCTCGTGTAGGTGAGGAACGGGAGCACGTAGATCTCCGTGTCCCAGAAGTAGTGCCCCGAGTACCCGCTGCCGGTCAGGCCCTTGGCAGGGACGCCGGACCCCTCGGCCCGCGCGGTCGCCTGGGCGAGCTGGAACAGGTTCCACCGCACCGCCTGCTGGATCTCCGGGCGGCCCGAGATCTCGACGTCCGACCGCGCCCAGAAGTCGTCCAGCCAGGTGCGCTGGTGGGTGAACTGCTCCTCGATGCCGCCGGCGCGCACCCGGTCCAGGGTGCGCCGGCACCGGTCGACGAGCTCGCGCGTCGGGACGCCGCGGGACGTGTGGTACGTGACGACCTTGGTGAGGCGGATCGTGTGCCCCGCCTTCGCGTCGACGCGGAACACGTGCTTCGCGAGGTCGTCGTCCACCTGCGTGCGCACGTCCCAGTCGTCCACGGTCTCGAGGCGGTGGTCCGCCGCGACGGCGAGCGTCATGCCCGAGTTCGTGGACCGGTAGGACAGCACGAGCCGCTCGTCGTCGCCCCAGCGCGTCTGCGGCTGCAGCACCCGGCCGGCGAACGCCTCCGCCTTGCGCGGGTCGAAGCCCTCCCCCAGCGACGCGGCGGGCACGTGGTACTCGTCCTGGCCGTCCTGCCGGTTGAGGATCTGCGACGAGATGGCCACGGGTCCGTCGGCGTCCAGCAGCGTGACCTCGAACGTCATGACGCCCAGGTGCCGCTCGACGAACGACACCATGCGCTGCGAGGTCACCTTGACCCGCTTGCCCGACGGCGTGCGCCACAGGATCTCGCGCCGCAGCACGCCGTCGCGCAGGTCGAGCGCGCGCTCGTAGTCGATCAGGTCGGCCACCGGCAGCAGCAGCGGCTCGTCGTCCACGTACAGCCGGATCACCTTGGTGTCCGGCGCGTTGACGATGGTCTGCCCCACCTTGGCGAAGCCGTACGCCTCCTCGGCGTGCCGGATCGGCCAGGTCTCGTGGAAGCCGTTGACGAACGTGCCGTGCGAGTGGGACTCGCGGCCCTCCTCGACGTTGCCGCGCATCCCGAGGTAGCCGTTCCCCACCGCGAAGAGGGACTCGGTGACCCCGAGGTCCTCCGCGGAGAACTCGGCCTCCACGAGGCGCCACGGCTCGGCGGGGAAGCGCAGGCGGTCCACGGACCGCTGCTCGTCGGCGGTGCGGCGGATCATGCCCGCCCCTCCTGCCGGTCGGCGGGCGCGTCCAGGATCGAGGCGTCCAGCTCGCCCAGGTCGGCGACCACGCGGTCCGCGCCGTGCGCGGCGAGGGCGCGGGCCCCGACACCGCGGTCGACGCCGAGCACCAGGCCGAACGGCCCGGCCGCGCCGGCCTGCACGCCCGACAGGGCGTCCTCGACGACGACCGCCTCCGCGGCCGGGACGCCGAGCAGCTCGGCGGCCCGGAGGTACGTGTCGGGCGCGGGTTTGCCCGCCAGGTGCTCGCGCGCGGCGACGTTGCCGTCCACGACGACCCCGAACCGCTCCGTCAGCCCGGCCGCGGCGAGCACGGCGGGCGTGTTGCGCGACGACGAGACGACGGCGACCTGCGCGCCCGCGGCGGTCACGGCGTCGAGGAAGCGCACCGAGCCCGGGTACGGGGCGATGCCCTCCTCGTCGAACATGCGGTTGACGATCGCGTCCTTGCGGTTGCCGAGGGCGCTCACGGTGTCCTCCCCGGGCGCGTCGTCGGCGGTGCCGCGCGGCAGCTCGACGCCGCGCGACGCGAGGAACGTCGCCACGCCGTCGTAGCGCGGCTTGCCGTCGATGTGCGCGAAGTAGTCCGCGGACGTGTACGGCGCGAGGCCGCGGGCCTCGCACCACGGCGCGAACAGGCGCTCCCACGCCCGCATGTGCACCTCGGCGGTCGGGGTGAGCACGCCGTCGAGGTCGAACAGCACGGCTCGGAGGCTGGTCACGGGAGTCCTTCGCGGGTCGGGGTCGGGTCGGGCACCGTGCCCCCTGCGGGCCGACGCCGAGGTTCAGCCTACGCAGTCACCGGGGTGCACCGGGAGCACGCGCCGCGCCTCGGTGAGATCTTCGCGGATCGGTCCCTCGACCGCCCCCGATCCGTCCCGCACGCAGGGCCGGCTCAGGACGCCGCGCGCTCCGCGAGCGCCTCCGCCACCCGCCCGAGGTTCGCCAGCTCCGCGCGATGGGTGTCGACGTCGGCGAGGCTCCGTCGCGGCGCCGCGAGCAGCGTCACGTCGGCCAGCCCGGCCGCGGGCAGCCCGATGCGGCGCCACGGCTCGGCGACCAGGCGGACCAGCTCGCCGAGCTGCGGCCCCGAGCACTGCGAGACGGTGGCGGGCGGCAGCCCGGCCCACAGGCCCATGCCCCGCTCGGTGGCGCGGGCGAGCAGCTCCCAGGCGCGCTCGTTCCAGCCCGCCGACTCCCCCGCGCCGCCGACGTCGGCGAGATCCAGCCCGACGGCGTCCGCCCCCGCGAGCGCGACGGGCGGCACGCCCACCCAGGTGGCGCCGAGGTGCACGACGACGCGGGCGCCGGCGTCGTGGGCGGCGTCGACGACGGGCCGCAGCCCCTCGACGACGTCGGGCCCGGGCACGGCCCGGAGCCGGGAGTAGCCGGAGAAGCTGGGCAGCACGCCCGCGTGCACCTGTCCCAGCAGCGGCTCGGTGAGCTGCACGACCGGCGTCGCGCCGGGTACCTGGGCCCGCACCTCCGCCAGGTGCCGGCGCACGGCCTCGGCCAGCCCGAGCGACAGGTCGCGGCGGGCGCCGACGTCGGCGAGCACCCGGTCGCCGCGCGCGGACCACAGCTGCGCGGCGAGGGTCCACGGGCCCGTGAGCTCGACGGCGAGCGGGCCGTCGTGGCCGACGGCCGCGACCGCCAGCGCGGACAGGTCCTCCCGCAGCAGGGACTCCGCGCGGCGCAGGTCGGCGCCGGGGTGGTCGGTGAGCTTCCAGCCGTGCGGGCCCAGCTCGACCGGCATCTCCGCCAGCAGCGACGCCGTCCGCCCGACGGCGTCGGCCCCCGGCCCGCGACCGGTGAGCTGGGCGAGGAACGGCACAGGATCGACCCCGGTGGGCGACGACGCCAGGTCGTCGAGCACGGTCTGCTGCGCCACGAGCTCGTCGCGCACGCCGCCGGGCCAGGGTCCGTGCCCGGAGACCGCGGTCACGCGTCCGCCCCCGCCCCGGCCGGTCGTCCGTCCACGACGTCCACCACGCTGTCACCCGATGTCACCCGATGTCACCTCTCCCACCCCGTCATGCAGCGGCCCACCGCCGCTCTCGAAGGGTAGGAGCACGGTAACGGTCCGACGAAGGAGTCCCGATGTCCGTCATCCTCGACCAGGCGCCCGCCGCACCCGCGGGCCGGGCCTCCGCGTCACCGCTCGCGCAACCCTCGGGCGGGTCACGGGCCGTGCTGTCCACCCCGCGGGCGGTCGCGACGCGCGTGCACGCCAACGCGATGCCGTCGGGCGCGGAGGCGGTGCTGCGACGCCAGCTCGCGCCCGGCTTCCGCAACCACGACGTGCTGCCGGGCTGCGCCGGCGGGCCCGACGCGCTGGTGGCGACCATGCACTGGTTCCACGACGCCTTCGACGAGCAGCGGGTCGAGGTGCTGCACGCCGTCACGGAGGGTGACCTGGTGGCCCTGCACGTCGCGTTCAGCGCCCTGCACTCGGGGTTCTTCCTCGGCGTCGCGCCGTCGCACCGGCGCTTCACCGTGCGCGAGATGCACCTGGTCCGCGTCGCCGACGGGCTCGAGGCCGAGCACTGGGTGATGCGCGACCAGGTGTGGTGGGAGCACGAGCTGCGCCGCTGACCGGAGCCGCCGCACGTCGGGCCGTCCGGCTACCCGTGGGAGACTGCGCCCATGCGGATCACCGTGCGCAACGCCCGTTTCCAGCAGCTGCAGACGCTGCTCACGAACCGCACCAAGCGTGGCCGCGCCGGGGAGTTCCTGGTGCAGGGCGTGCGCCCGATCACGATGGCCGTCGAGCACGGCTGGCAGGTGCGCACGCTGCTGCACGAGACGGACCGCCGGCTGTCGTCGTGGGCCCAGGAGATGCTGCAGGCGACGGGCGCCGAGACGATCGCGATGTCCCCCGACCTGCTCGCCGAGCTCGCCGAGAAGGACGAGGGCGCCAGCGAGCTGCTGGCGGTCGTCGCGATGCCGGACGACGACCTGGCGCGCGTCCCGGTCGGGCCGGCGTTCCTGGGCGTCGTCTTCGACCGGCCCACCCAGCCGGGCAACATCGGCGCGGTGGTGCGCTCCGCCGACGCGTTCGGCGCCGACGGGCTCGTCGTCACCGGCCACGCCGCCGACCCGTACGACCCGAAGGCCGTGCGCGCGACGACCGGCTCCCTGTTCGCGCTGCCCGTGGTGCGGGCGGCCTCGCACGGCGAGGTCATGGACTGGGTGGGTGCGCACCGCGCCGCCGGGCGCCCGGTGACCGTCGTCGCGACCGACGAGGACGGCGACGCCGCGCCCGCCGACGTCGACCTCACCGGCCCCGTCCTGCTCGCCGTCGGCAACGAGACGGCCGGGCTGTCGAGGGGGTGGCGCGAGGCCGCCGACGTCACCGTCGCGATCCCCATGGCCGGTTCGGCCAGCTCGCTCAACGCGTCGAACGCCGCGTCGATCGTGCTGTACGAGGCGCACCGGCAGCGGCTCGCCCGGGGCTGACCCTCCGGCCGGGCGCCGCGTCAGCCGCGCCAGGCCCGCGCGACCGTGCCCTGGCCGAGCACGTGCGTGCCGCGGTACACGACCAGCGACTGCCCGGCGGCGACCCCGCGCAGCGGGCGGCCCGTCAGCTCCACGTCGATCCCGGTCGTGCCGTCGGCGGCGGTCGTCGTGCGCACCCGCGCAGGGACAGGTGCGCCGTGGGCGCGGACCTGCACCTCGACGTCGTCGACCCAGGCGGTGGGCGGCGGGGCGAGCCAGACGGCCTTCCCGGCGGCGACCCGGTCCACGCTCAGCAGCTCGGCCGGGCCCACGACGACGGTGTTGGTCGACGTCTGCACGTCCACGACGTACCGCGCGCGCCCGTCGGCGGCGGGGGTACCGAGGCCGAGCCCCTTGCGCTGGCCGACCGTGAACGCGTACGCGCCGTCGTGCTCCCCGACGACGGCGCCGTCGGTGTCCACGACCTCCCCCGGGCGCGAGCCGAGCCGGTCGCGCAGGAACCCGCGGGTGTCGCCGTCGGCCACGAAGCAGATGTCGTAGGAGTCGGGCTTGGCGCTCACGGACAGGCCGCGGCGCTCGGCCTCCGCGCGCACCTCGGCCTTGGAGGCGAAGCCGCCGAGCGGGAACATCGCGCGCGCCAGCCGGTCCGGGCCCATCACGGCCAGCACGTACGACTGGTCCTTCTCGTCGTTCGGCGACCGGTGCAGCTCGCGGGTCACCGTGCCGTCGGGGGCCTCGTGCGTCACGACCCGCGCGTAGTGGCCGGTCGCGACGGCGTCGAACCCGAGGGCCGTGGCTTTGTCGAGCAGGGCCTCGAACTTGATGTGCTCGTTGCAGCGCACGCACGGGTTCGGGGTGCGGCCCGCCTCGTACTCCGACAGGAAGTCCGCGACGACCGTCTCCTCGAACCGCTCGGACAGGTCCCACACGTAGTACGGGATGCCGAGCACGTCCGCGGCCCGGCGCGCGTCGCCGGCGTCCTCGATGGAGCAGCAGCCGCGCGAGCCCGTGCGGAACTGGTCGCGGTTGCGGCTCAGCGCCATGTGCACGCCGACGACCTCGTGGCCCGCCTCCACGGCGAGCGCCGCGGCCACGGCCGAGTCCACGCCGCCCGACATGGCGGCCAGCACCCTCATGCCGTGCCCCCCGCGCCGGCCGGCGCGGAGACCAGCCCGGCCGCGCGCGCCCGCTGGACCACCTGGGGCAGCGCGGCGACGAGGCGATCGACGTCGTCGGCGGTCGACGTCGCGCCGAGCGAGAAGCGCAGGGCGCCGCGCGCGTCGAGCTCCGGCACGCCCATCGCGAGCAGCACGTGCGACGGCTGCGGCACGCCCGCCTGGCAGGCGGACCCGGTGGAGGCCTGCACGTCCGCGGAGTCCAGCAGGTAGAGCAGCGAGTCGCCCTCGGCGCCGGGGAAGGTGAAGTGCGCGTTGCCGGGCAGCCGGGCGGCGGCGCCGTCGTCCGAGGCCGGGTCGGGCCCGCGGAGCACCGCCTCCGGGTCCGCGGCGCGCACGCCGGCGACGAGCCGGTCGCGCAGGGCGCTCAGGGCCGCGGCGCGCTCGTGCCGCGCGGCGACGGTCTCCGCCAGCGCGACGGCGAACGACCGGATCCCGGGCACGTCGAGGGTGCCGGAGCGCACCCCGCGCTCCTGGCCCCCGCCGTGCAGCACCGCCTCGAGCGGCAGGTCGCGGCGGGCGAGCAGCGCGCCCACGCCGAGCGGGCCGCCCAGCTTGTGCGCGGTCACCGTCATGGCGTCCACGCCGGAGGCCGCGAAGTCGACCTCGACCTGCCCCACGGCCTGCACCGCGTCCGTGTGCACGGGCACCCCGTGCTGGTGCGCGAGCCGGACGACGTCGCGCACCGGCTGCAGCGTGCCCACCTCGTTGTTGGCCCACATCACCGAGACGAGCGCGACCTCGTCGCCGTGCTCCGTCAGCTCGGCGCGCAGGGCCGCGAGGTCCACGCGGCCGTCGCCGTCCACCGGCAGCAGGACGATCTCCGCGCCCGCGTGCCCCGCGAGCCAGAACGCCGGGTCGAGCACCGCGTGGTGCTCGACGGCGGAGACCAGCACGCGGGTGCGGCGCGCGTCGGTGCGGCGCCGGCCCCAGAAGATCCCCTTGATGGCGAGGTTGTCGGACTCCGTGCCGCCACCGGTGAAGATCACCTCGCTGGGCCGGGCGCCCAGCGACGCCGCGACGGACTCGCGCGACTCCTCGACGGCCCGGCGGGCCGCCCGCCCCGCGGAGTGCAGCGAGCTCGCGTTGCCGGTCCGGCCGGCCTCCGCGACGTACGCCTCGAGCGCCGCCCGCGACATGGGGGTCGTGGCGGCGTGGTCGAGGTAGGCGCCCGCGGGAGCCTCGGGGGTGGTCACGGTCCCCCAGTCTACGAACTGTTCCCCCGGGCTCCGCGAGGGGGCCCGAGTCACCACGAGGTGGTCCGAGTCACCACGAGGTGGTCCGCCCGTGCCGAGGTGGTCCGTGCCCCCGCGAGGTAGTTCGAGAACCCGCGAGGTAGTCCAGCTCTCGCCGAGGTAGTGGTCTGGTCCACTACCTCGGCGAGACCGGAACTACCTCGGCGAGACCGGAACTACCTCGCGGTCAGCGGTGGCGGGGCCAGGGGAACGGGCCGGGGCCGTCCCAGCCGTCGCCCTTGCCGTTCCCGTGACCGTTGCCGTTCCCGTGACCGTTGCCGTTGCCGTGGCCGTTGCCCGGGTGCTCGCCGCGGCCGGCCTTGTAGACCTGGATCGTGGACGGCCGCGGGCCGCGCCAGGCGCCGGCCGGAACCCGCTCGCCCTCGGCGAGGTAGTCCGGGAAATAGGAGTTCTGGGCGGCGGTGCTGCCGTTCTCGCCCGGGTGCTGGACGTTGACGTAGACCATCGCGTCGCGGGAGTCCACGACCGGCCCGCACGTCTCGGCCTCTCGCGGCACCGACAGGAACTGCTCGACGCGTCCCCGCTGGCGCCCGGAGAGCGTGACCTTGAACAGCCCGTCGCACTTCTGGATCGTCGACGGCGCGCCGTCGGTGGAGATCCACAGGTTGCCCTCGGCGTCGAACGCGAGGTTGTCCGGGCACGAGATCGGGGACACCTTGTCGGCGGGGAAGCCGGAGAAGTACGTCGAGTCGTTCACGGACGGGTCGCCCGCGACGAGCAGCAGGTTCCACGTGAACGTGGTGGCGGTCTGGTCGCCGCGGTCCTCGATGATCTCCACGACGTGGCCGTCGCGGTTGGTGGTGCGCGGGTTGGGCTCGGTGGCGCCCTCCTTGCCCTCCTTACCGCGGTCGGTGTTGTTGGTGCACGCCACGTAGATGCGGCCGGTGAGCGGGTTGGGCTCCACGTCCTCCGGTCGGTCCATCTTGGTGGCGCCGACGGCGTCCGCGGCCAGCCGCGTGAAGACGAGCACCTCCTCCGTGGTCATGCCCGGCACCTGCGACTCGCCGTCCTTGACCAGCGCCACCCACTCGCCCGTGCCGTCGAAGGCGCCGTCGGACGGGACCGCGCCCGTGCCGTCGATCTCGGACGCCGGGGAGTCGCCCCGGAACCGCGCGACGTACAGGTCGCCCTCGGAGAGCAGGGTCTTGTTGTGCCGGCGCGCCCCGCGGCTGCTGCCCTCGCGGAAGCGGTTCTTCGACACGAACTTGTACACGTAGTCGAAGCGCTCGTCGTCGCCCATGTACGCCACGGCGTGGCCGCGCTTCGACAGGATGACGTTGGCTCCCTCGTGCTTGAAGCGGCCCATCGCCGTGTGCTTCACCGGCGCCTCGTCGGGCTCGTACGGGTCCACCTCGACGATCCAGCCGAAGCGGTGGCTCTCGTACTCGTAGCCGGGGTTGCGACCGTCGAACCGCGGGTCGTCGAGCTCCCAGCCGTAGCTGGTCGCCTTGTCGGCCAGGCCGTACCGCGCGTCCCGCGGGTCCTTGCCGCTGACGCGGAAGTTCGCGTTGTAGTTCTCCTCGCCGGAGACGACCGTGCCCCACGGCGTGGTGCCGCCCGCGCAGTTGTTGAGGGTGCCGCGCACGCGGGTGCCGCTCGGGTCCTCGACCGTCTTCATCAGGTAGGAGCCTGCCGCCGGGCCGTCCACCCGGAACTCGGTCTCCACCGTGATGCGGCGGTTGTAGCGGCTGATCCGCGAGTACGTCCACGGCGAGCCCTCGCGGTCGCGACGCACCTCGACGACCGACAGCCCCCAGGCGGCGCGCTCGATCGCGCGCCGCGTGGCCGCGTCGTACGACGCGTCGAACATGATCCCGGCGTTGGTGTACTCGTGGTTGCTCACGAGCAGCCCGCGCGTGCCGCGCTTCGTCTTGCCGCCGCGGGGGCGGACGTCGTCCGGGTCGGCCGGCAGGATGTCGAGGTAGTCGACGTTGTAGCCGAACTGCTTGGCCTGCTGCTCCGGCGTCTGGTTCGCCGCGTCGAACGCGCGGCCGCCGGGCAGGATCGGGTCGCCCCAGCGGATGATCGGCGACCACTCGTAGCCCTCGGGCACGACGAAGGCGTCCACGCCGGCGTCCTGCGGCGCGATGGCGCCGAAGGCGAGGCCCTTGCCGGAGCCGCGGCCCGCGGCAGCTCCGGAAGACGTGACGGCGCCCGCGCCGGGCGCGCCGGCGACCTGCGCGCCGACGACGACGGTGGCGGCCGCGGCGGCGAGGCCGCCGAGCATGACGCGGCGGGACAGGGCCCGCGCCGCGACGTCGCGGAAGTACTCGTTGGCGGACTCGTTGGGCGCGGGGTGCGAGCACGCGTCGGCGCACTTGAGGCGGCACGTGACCGCGCTGCGCTTGCCGCGGGCGTAGTGGGGGGTGTGAGGCGTGGCCGCGAGCTCCAGCAGCGGGCGCGACTCGGGGGCGATCGTCATCGGTGGCACTCCTGAGATAGGGCGGTGACGGGACCGGGGGTGACGAGCCCGACGGTAGGGAGCACCGATGGCGTCACGTCGTCGTGACACCGACCCTCAGGTGAACAGCAGGTGACCTGCTGGCTCGTCGCCGTCGCGGCCCCTCCGCGACGAGTCAGCCGAGCGAGGCGACCCACTCCGACGTGCCGTCGTCGAAGCCCTGCTCCTTCCAGATCGGCACCTCGGCCTTGAGCTCCTCGACCAGGTCCGACGCGGCGGTGAACGCCGCCTGGCGGTGCCCCGCGGCCACGGCCGCCACCACCGCGACGTCGCCGATCGTCAGGTCGCCCGTGCGGTGCACGACGGCGACGCGGACGCGGTCCCCCGTCGCCGCGGCCGTGCGGTGCGCGACGCGCTCCGCCACCGTCCGCAGCACCGTCGCGGCGTCCGGGTGCGCCTCGTAGTGCAGGTGCGCGACGCCGCGACCGCCGTCGTGGTCACGGACGTACCCGGTGAACGTCGCCACCGCGCCGCACGCGTCGTCGCGCACCAGCGCGCTCAGCTCCGCGAGCAGCGGGTCCAGGGGCGCGTCGACGACGTCGGCGCGCAGCACGGCGACATCCGCGGGCGCGTCAGGCTCCTGGCCCACCGGCGTGGGATGGTCGCCGCCCGCGAGCTGGTCGACGGCGTGGGTGAGCACCTCGGCGAGCGCGTCGAGGCCGTCGGTCACGCCGCCGACGGAGCCGGGCAGGTTGACGACCAACGTGCGGCCGGCCACCCCGGCCACGCCGCGGGACAGGGCCGCCGCCGGGACGGCCCGCTTCGTGGGGTCCGTGGGCGCGAGCGAGCGCGCGCGGACGAGCTCGGCGATCCCCGGCACCTCGCGGTCCAGGACGGCGCGGGTCGCCTCCGGGGTGCGGTCGCGCGGGCCGAGGCCGGTGCCCCCGCTGGTGACGATCAGGTGCGGCACGTCGTCGGGGGCAGCGACCAGCAGGTCGGCCAACGCCTCCCGCACGGGCTCGCCGTCGGGCACGACGACGGGCGGCGACGTGCGCCAGCCGCGGGCCGCGAACCACGCGACGGCCGCCGGGCCCGACCGATCCTCGTACTCCCCCGCCGCGGCCCGGTCGGAGGCGACGACGACGGCGACGCGGCGCTCGGGGTGCCCGCCACCGTGCCCTTCGTGGTGCTCGCGCGTGCCGGTCATGCGTCCTGCCCGTGCGTCTCGGAGGACGTCGCCGGGCGCGACCAGTCGCCGGACTTGCCGCCCGACTTGGCCACCACCTGCACGTCCGTGAGCACGGCCGCCTTGTCGACCGCCTTGATCATGTCGTAGAGCGTCAGCCCGGCGACGGTGACCGCGGTGAGCGCCTCCATCTCGACGCCGGTGCGGCCGGTGGTGCGCACGGTCGCGGTGATCGCCACCGTGCCGGAGCCGTCGGAGGCGGGCACGACGTCGATCTCCACGCCGGAGATCGGCAGCGGGTGGCACAGCGGCACGAGGTCCGGGGTGCGCTTCGCGCCCAGGATCCCCGCGATGCGGGCGGTGGCGATCGCCTCGCCCTTCGGCAGGTCGCCCGATGCGATCCGCGCGACGACGTCGGCCCGCGTGCGCAGCACCCCGGCCGCGGTGGCCTCGCGCTTCGTCACGTCCTTGGCGGAGACGTCGACCATGTGCGCCGCGCCGTCGGCACGGTAGTGGGTCAGGCCCTGCGTCGGGTCGGCCGGGTCGGTCGAGGGATCGGTCAACGGAGCTCCTGGTAGTCGACGGGTTCGCCGGCGTCGAGGTGCGCGACGCCGGGCGGCACGTGCACGAGGACCGTCGCGGCGGCGAGGTGGGTCAGCAGGTGCGAGCCGGGGCCGCCGGTCATGTGCACGCGACCGTCGGCGTCGAGCTCGCCCCGCCGCACCTGGTGCAGCGCGGGGGGTGAGTCGAGCGGCTCGGCGAGGGCTGCGCGACCGGTGGCCCGGCGGGCGGGCGCCGCGCCCGTCGCCGCGGCGAGCACCGGGCGCAGGAACAGCTCGAACGACACGTACGCGCTGACCGGGTTGCCGGGGAACGCGACGAGCGGCACGTCCTGCCCGGAGCCGAGGGTCACCGTGCCGAGGCCCTGCGGCCCGCCCGGCTGGACGGCGACGTGCCCGAACCAGGCGCCCGTGAGGGTCTGGCGCACCACCTCGTACGCCCCGGCGGAGACACCGCCGGTCGTGACGACGAGGGCCACGTCGCCCGGCGCGTCCGCGAGCACCCGGAGCAGCGCGTCGGGCCGGTCCGGCGCGACGCGGGTCGTGACGCGGGCGCCGGCCTGCCCGAGCGCGGCGGTGAGCGCGGCACCGTTGGCGTCGTGCACCTGCGCCGGGCCGAGCGGCGCGCCCGCTGGGGCCAGCTCCGACCCGGTGGAGACGAGCAGCACGTGCGGCGGTGCGGCGACGTCGACGGTCGCGACGCCCGCGGCGACGAGCGCGCCGAGCTGGGGTGCGCCGAGCGGCGTCCCGGCAGCGACCAGCACGTCGCCCGCCGCGACGTCGGAGCCCGCGGCGCGCACGAACGTGCCCGGCAAGACGGGGGCGGCGAACCGGACCGTCGCGACGGTCTCCGGGTCCGGGAAGCGCGGCGGGTCGGCGTCCTCGATCCGGACGACGGCGTCGGCGCCCGCGGGCACCGGCGCCCCGGTCATCACGGGAGCCGCCGTGCCCGGCTCGAGCGGCGGCGGCTGCGTGCCGGCGGGGACGGGCGCGACGACGGGCAGGACCACCGGGCCGGACGCGCCGTCCAGGTCCGCCGAGCGCACCGCGTAGCCGTCCATCTGGGAGTTGTCGAAGCCGGGCAGCGCGACGGCGGCCGTCGCGTCGCGCGCCAGCACCCGGGGCGAGAGCCCGGCGCCGGCGCCGACCTGCGTCAGCAGGGTCGAGATGTCGACCCGCGCGGACGCCCGCCCGCGCGCCGCCGCCAGCGCGGGCTCGACCAGCTCCGCCACCGCGGCGGCGTGGTCGGCCACCGACCGTCGCCGCGTCACGTCGTCATGCACGGGCGTCAGCCTATGTTCTCCACCGCCCGCGGTCCCCGGCGAGCTCCGCCCCCGCAGCACTCCCCGCAGATGCGGGGCTATGCTTCCGATCGTGCCGCACATGCGAGTTTCGGAAGCGTCCGTGTACCTCGGCGTCAGCGACGACACGGTGCGCCGGTGGATCGATCGCGGGCTGCTCGGGTCCACGACGGACGCGTCGGGCCGCAAGGTCGTCGACGGGTACGAGGTGGCGATGGTCGCGCGCGAGCACGCGACCGTCCCGGCGCTGCCGGGCGGGATGAAGAGCTCGGCGCGCAACCGCTTCGTCGGGCTCGTCACGGACCTGCAGGTGGACACGGTGATGGCGCAGGTGGAGCTGCAGTGCGGCCCGTTCCGCGTGGTGTCGCTCATGAGCAGCGAGGCCGTGCGCGACCTCGGGCTGGAGCGCGGCTCCGTGGCGGTGGCGGTCATCAAGTCGACGACCGTCGTGATCGAGGCCGAGGCATGACCGGCCCCCGACCGAGGAGACGCATGAGGAAGCACATCGCCGCCGGGGTGGCGGCCCTGTCGATCGGCGCTGCCGTGACGGCGCTGGCGGGCTGCGGCACGACGGCGTCGGGGGACGACGGCGCGGAGGCCGGCACGACGACGCTCACGGTGTTCGCCGCCGCGTCGCTCAAGGGCTCGTTCGAGGACCTCGCCGAGCAGTTCGAGGCGGCCCACGAGGGCGTGGACGTGCAGCTGAGCTTCGCCGGGTCGTCGGACCTGGTGGCGCAGATCCAGCAGGGCGCGCCGGCTGACGTGTTCGCCTCGGCGGACACCGCGAACATGGACAAGCTGGTCGCCGACGACCTGGTCACGGACCCCCAGGACTTCGCCACCAACACGTTGGAGATCGCCGTCCCGCCGGGCAACCCGGCCGGTGTCGAGACGCTCGACGACCTGGCCGACCCCGCGGTGAAGCTGGTGCTCTGCGCGCCGGAGGTGCCGTGCGGGGCCGCCTCCGCGAAGGTCGCCGACGCCGCGGGGCTCGACCTGACGCCGGTGAGCGAGGAGCAGAGCGTCACCGACGTGCTCGGCAAGGTGACCGCGGGCGAGGCCGACGCCGGGCTGGTGTACGTCACGGACGTCGCCGCCGCGGGCGACGCCGTCGAGGGCATCGAGTTCACCGAGTCCACCAGCGCGGTGAACACCTACCCGATCGCGACGGTGGCCGACACCGACCACGCCGACCTCGCGCAGGAGTTCGTCGCCCTCGTGCTGTCCAACGATGGGCAGCAGACGCTGTCCGGCTTCGGCTTCGCGGCACCCTGACCGCCCCTCGCGGCCCTGACACCTCCGTGACACGCGCATGACCACGACCCGCACCGACCGCCGCCTCCGCCACAGCCCGGAGGCGGCCGTCGGCCTGCCGCGGTGGGCCTTCGTGCCCGCCGCGGTGGGCGGACTGTTCGTGCTGCTGCCGCTGGTCGCGATGGCCACGCGGGTCGACTGGTCGAGCTACTGGTCGCTGATCACCAGCGAGTCGGCGCGGGCCGCGCTGCTGCTGAGTCTCCAGACGTCGGCGGCCAGCACGGTGGTGTGCCTGGTGCTCGGCATCCCGATGGCGCTGGTGCTGGCGCGGTGCCGCTTCCCCGGGATCGACCTGCTGCGCTCGCTGGTGATGGTGCCGCTCGTGCTGCCGCCCGTGGTCGGCGGCATCGCGCTGCTCTACACGTTCGGCCGCCGCGGGCTGCTCGGGGAGACCCTCGAGGTCGCCGGCCTGCAGATCGCGTTCTCGACGACGGCGGTGGTGCTCGCCCAGACGTTCGTCGCGCTGCCGTTCCTCGTCACGAGCCTCGAGGGTGCGCTGCGCACGGCCGGCGCCCGCTACGAGGTGGTCGCGGCGTCGCTCGGCGCGCGTCCCACGACGGTGCTGCGGCGCGTGACGCTCCCCCTCGTGTGGCCGGGGCTGCTGTCGGGCGCGGTGCTGTCGTTCGCCCGCGCCCTCGGCGAGTTCGGCGCCACCATCACGTTCGCCGGCAGCCTCCAGGGCGTCACGCGCACCCTGCCGCTGGAGATCTACCTGCAGCGCGAGACCGACCCCGACGCCGCGGTGGCCCTCTCCCTGCTGCTCGTCGTCGTCGCCGTCCTCGTCATCGCCGCCACCAGGCAGGGTCAGCGGGACCGGAGCCCGCTGTGACGCTCACCTTCGCCGCCACGCTGCCGGCCCGCGGGTTCGACGTCGAGCTCGACGTCCCCGAGGGCCGCACCCTCGCGCTGCTCGGCCCCAACGGCGCGGGCAAGTCCACCGCGCTCGGCCTCGCGGCCGGGACCCTGCGGCCGCACGACGGCGAGATCGTGCTCGACGGGCGCCCCCTGGTGCGCGCCGAGGCCGGCCGCACGCGCACCTGGGTGCCGCCGCACGCCCGGCAGGTCGCGCTGCTCGCGCAGGAGGCCCTGCTGTTCCCGCACCTGACCGTGCGGCAGAACGTCGCGTTCGGCCCGCGCTCTCAGGGCGTGCGACGCCGGGACGCGGACGACGCCGCCGGGCGCTGGCTGGAGCAGATCGGGCTCGCGCACCTCGCCGACCGCCCGCCGTCGACCCTGTCCGGCGGACAGGCCCAACGCGTCGCCGTCGCGCGGGCGCTCGCGGCCGAGCCCCGGCTGCTGCTGCTCGACGAGCCGATGGCCGCGCTCGACGTCGACGTCACGCCCGCGCTGCGCCAGGCGCTCAAGCAGCTCCTCGCCGACCAGACCGCGATCATCACGACCCACGACGTCCTCGACGCCCTGCTGCTGGCCGACGAGGTCGCCGTCGTCGAGGGCGGGCGCGTCGTCGAGCGCGGCCCCACCGCCCAGGTGCTCAGCCGCCCGCGCAGCGCGTTCGCGGCGAAGATCGCGGGGCTCAACCTCCTGGCCGGGACGTGGACCGGCGACGGCGTCCGCACGCCCGCCGGGGAGATGGTGCACGGGCACGGCGATCCCGACGCCGCGGTCGGCGCGCCCATGACCGCCGTCTTCCGCCCCGCCGCGGTCGCCGTCTACCTCGACGAGCGGCACGGCTCCCCGCGCAACACCTTCCGAGGCACGGTGACCTCGCTGGAGCCGCGGGGCGACCTCGTGCGCGTGCGCACCGACCACCTCGCCGCCGACGTCACGCCGCAGGCCGCCGCCGAGCTGTCCCTCGTGCCCGGCGCGCGGGTGTGGCTGTCGGTCAAGGCGGCCGAGGTCGACGTCTACCCGGCGTGACCCTCAGACCGCGTCGTCGTGCGCGAGCTCCAGCCGGTAGCCGCGCTTGACGACGGTCTTGACCAGGTCGCGGCGGCCGGTGGCGTCGCGCAGGCGGGCGACGGCGACCTCGACGGCGTGCGGGTCGCGGGAGCTGCCGGGCAGCACGTCGAGCACCCGCTCGCGCCCCACGACGTCGCCGCCCGCGGAGGCGAGCAGCCGCAGCACCTCGACGCCGGTGGGCGACAGCGGCAGCACCTGCTGGTCCAGGACGGCGACGCGGGCCCGGATGACGAGCGGCCCCGCGACGGTGGCGAGGGCCACCGACTCCAGGTGCTCGTAGTGGCCGACGATCGACCGCACGAGGGCGCCGAGGCGGCCGCGCTCGGGCTGCAGGGTCGGGATGCCGCGCGACTCCAGCGGGCGCGCGGTGACGGGCCCGACCGCGGCGGCGACCATCGACCCGTCGGCGAAGCGCGCCACGACCGCGTCGCGCAGGCCCTGGCTCTCGACGGCGCGCAGCCACGCCTCGGCGCCGGGCGCGGACGTGAAGGCGACGGCGTCGATCTCCCCCGCCGCGGCGGCACGCACGGAGGCCTCGACGGCGGCCGGGTCGGGCGGCGGCCCCCACCGGTACACGACCAGCGCGGACACTCGCGCGCCCGCCTTCTCGAACACGACGTCCAGCCCGTCGGCGCCCGCCCCGTGGTGCTGGATGGCGACGTGCAGCCCGCTCACGCCCTCGCTGAGCAGCACCTCGGCGACCTCGGCCGACGTCTCCGACTCCGCGACCCAGTCGGCCTGCAGCCCCGCGGCCTGGATCGCGCCGCGCGCCTTGGGGCCGCGGGCGACGATCCGCGACCGGCCCAGGACGGCGAGCAGGTCGTCGGCGAGGCCGTGCGCGTCGGCGGCCTCGATCCACGCGCGGAACCCGACGCCGGTGGTCGCGACGACGACGTCCGGCGGGTCGGCGACGAGGGTGCGCGTCGCGGCGATCAGGGCGTCGTCGTCGACGTGCGGGATCATGCTCAGCGCCGGAGCGTGCCGGACGGAGGCGCCGCGGCGCTCCAGGGCGGCGGCCAGCTCGCCCGAGCGGCGGTCGGCCGTGACGAGCACCGTGCAGCCCGCCATCACCTGGCCCAGCGCCGGCCGGGGGCCCGGCGCGGTGTCAGCCACCGGCCTGCCCTGCGGCTCCTCCTGCGTCACGCACGACCTCCAGCAGCTCCTCGTGGGCCACGTCGCCGATCACGACCACGGCCGGCGCGCGGACCCCGACCTCCTCGGCACGCTTGGCGGCCAGGTCGAGGGCGACGCGCGTGACCCGCTGGTCGGGCAGCGAACCGCGTTCCACGATAGCGACGGGCGTTCCCGGCGCGGCGCCCGCGTCCAGCAGGCGGGCGACGATCCCCGGCAGCGCGGCCACGCCCATGAGCACGACCAGCGTCGCCGCCCGCGAGGTCACGCACGCCACGGAGACGTCGTCCAGCACGTCGCCGCCCGCCCCGCCGTCGCGGGTGTGGCCCGTGACGACGTGGAACGCCGTCGTCGTGCCCCGGTGCGTCAGCGGCACCCCGGCCAGCGCGGGCGCGGCGAGCGCGGACGAGACCCCGGGCACCACCTCGACCGGCACCCCGGCGGCGCGGCAGGCCGCGACCTCCTCCCCGCCGCGGCCGAAGACGAAGGGGTCGCCGCCCTTGAGGCGCACCACACGCTGGCCGGCGAGGGCGCGCGCCACGATCAGCGCGTCGATCTCCTCCTGCGGCAGCGTGTGCCGGCCCGGTGTCTTGCCGACATCGACGACCTCGACGCCGGGGCCCAGGTCGTCGAGCACCTCGCGCGGCACCAGGCGGTCCGTGACGACGACGTCGGCCGTCGTCAGCGCGCGCCACGCGCGGTAGGTGAGCAGGTCGGCGGCGCCCGGTCCGGCGCCGACCAGGGTGACGCGGCCGGGGGCCGCGCCGGACGTCGTCATCCGATTCCCACGTGCACGACGCCGCCGGACACGACGACCGGGTACGACGCGAGGTCACCTGCCAGCCCGCCGCGGGGCTCCTTGCCCGCCGCGTCGAGGCAGCGGCCCGTGTGCAGCTCGAAGACCTGCTTGTACACCGGCGACGCCACGGTGGGCGTGCCGCCGCGGGTCCCGACGATGCCGCGCGACATGACGTGGGCGCCCGAGTACGGGTCGAGCTGCTGCACGGCGCAGACCGTGCCGTCGAGCAGGCGGAACAGCGCGACCTGCAGCTCCTCGCCGTCGGAGCCGGTCACCAGGGCGGCGGCGCCGCGCTCGGGGGCGAGCGCGTCCAGCCGGCAGACGGCGGTCCAGCCGGGGCCGTCGACGAGGGTCGTGACGGTGCTCGTCTCGGTGGGGCTCGGGGTCAGGGCGGTCATGCGCGCACCTCCAGGGTGGGGCCGGCGACGAGGACGGGGCTGGTGAGGGCGGAGACGAGCTCGGGGTCGACAGGGCCGTCAGCGCCGGACGCGACCTCGTCCGCGGTGGCCGGACGCTTCTGCCCGCGCTCCGGCACGTACGCGAGCGTCGGGTCGGGCGTGGTCGGGGCGTTGACGAAGGAACCGAACCGGGCCAGCTTCTCGGGGTCCTCGAGCACGGCCTTCCACTCGTCCTCGTACCCCTCGACGTGCTGCGCCATGGCCGCGTCGAGGTCCGCGCCGATGCCGAGGGAGTCCTCGACGACGACCTGGCGGATCGCCTCGAGGCCGCCCTCGTACTCCTCCACCCAGGGGGCGGTGCGCTGGAGCCGGTCGGCGGTGCGGATGTACAGCATGAGGAAGCGGTCGATGGTGCGCAGCAGCTCGGCCGACGAGAGGTTCTCGGCGAAGAGCTGCGCGTGCCTGGGCGTCTGCCCGCCGTTGCCGCCCACGTAGACGTTCCAGCCCTGGTCGGTGGCGATCACGCCGACGTCCTTGCCGCGCGCCTCCGCGCACTCGCGGGCGCAGCCGGAGACGCCGAGCTTGAGCTTGTGCGGCGAGCGCAGGCCGCGGTACCGCAGCTCGAGCTCGACGGCCATGCCCACGGAGTCCTGCACGCCGTACCGGCACCAGGTCGACCCGACGCACGACTTCACCGTGCGCAGCGACTTCCCGTAGGCGTGCCCGGACTCGAACCCGGCGTCCACGAGCCGCCGCCAGATCTCCGGGAGCTGCTCGACGCGGGCGCCGAACATGTCGATCCGCTGCCCGCCGGTGATCTTCGTGTAGAGGCCGAAGTCCTTCGCGACCTGCCCGACGACGATCAGCCCCTCGGGCGTCACCTCGCCGCCCGGCATGCGCGGCACCACCGAGTACGTGCCGTCCTTCTGCATGTTGGCGAGCATGTGGTCGTTGGTGTCCTGCAGGGTCGCCTGCTCGCCCGCCAGGATGTGCCCGTTGCCGAGGCTGGCCAGGATGGACGCCACGGTGGGCTTGCAGATGTCGCAGCCGCGGGCGTCGGGCACCCGCCCGAAGCGGGCGATGATCTCGCTGAACGTGTGCAGGTCGGCCACGCGCACGGCGTCGAAGAGCTGGGCGCGGGAGAGCTCGAAGTGCTCGCACAGCGCGTTGCTCACCTCGACGCCGGCCTTGGCCAGCTCCGTCTTCGTCAGCTTGGTGACCAGCGGCAGGCAGGCGCCGCACGTGGTGCCGGCGCGGGTGCACGCCTTGACCCCCGCGACGTCGGTGCAGTCGTGCTCCGTCACGGCGCCGCGGATCGTGCCCGCCGAGACGTTGTTGCAGGAGCAGACGTTCGCGTCGTCGGGCAGCTCGAGGGTGGGCGCGCCGCCCGCACCCTCGGGCAGCAGGAACGCGCTCGGGTCGCCCGGCAGCTCGGCGCCGAGCATCGGCCGCAGCGAGGCGTACGGACCGGCGTCGCCGACGAAGACGCCGCCCAGCAGGGTGCGCGCGTCGTCGGCCATCACCAGCTTGCTGTAGACGCCCCGCAGCGGGTCGGCCCACACGATCTCGACCGACTTCTCGGTGCGGCCGTGCGCGTCGCCGAAGCTCGCGACGTCGACGCCCGACAGCTTGAGCTTGGTGGCCGTGTCCGCGCCGGGGAACGTCGCCTCGCCGCCGAGCAGCCGGTCGGCCACGACCTCCGCCATCGTGTTGCCGGGCGCCACCAGGCCGAGGCAGCGGCCCTCGATGCACGCGACCTCGCCGATCGCCCAGACGTGCTCGTCGGCGGTGCGGCAGGTGAGGTCGACGACGGCGCCGCCGCGACCGCCGACCTCCAGGCCGGCCGCGCGGGCGAGCTCGTCGCGGGGCCGCACCCCGGTGGCCATCACGACGACGTCCACGTCGAGCCGCCCGCCGTCCGCGAAGTCCATCCGGCCCACGTGCCCGGTGCGGCGGTGCGGGCGGATCGCCTTCGTCGCCGTGTCGGTGCGGACGGAGATGCCCTTGTCGTTGATGAGCCGCTTCAGCGCGTGCCCGCCGCCGAGGTCGATCTGCACGTCCATGAGGTGCGTGCCGAACTGGATGACCGTGGCCTGCGCGCCGAGCGCCTTGAGCGCGCCCGCCGCCTCCAGCCCGAGCAGGCCGCCGCCGACCACGGCGCCCCGCACCGGCCGCTCGACCACACCGCCCCGCGTCTCGACGCGCCCCGCCTCGCGCTTCGCCTCCACCCAGCCGCGCAGCGCGGCGACGTCGTCGATGGTGCGGTAGACGAAGACGCCGGGCAGGTCGTTGCCGTCGATGGGCGGCATCGCGGCGCTCGATCCCGTGGCGAGCACCAGCTCGTCGTAGGCGTGCACCCGGCCGAGGCGGTCCGTCACGGTGCGGGCCTCGCGGTCGATCGACGCGACCGCGCAGTCCCGGTGCAGGTCGACCAGAGGGTCGTCCCACAGCGCCGGGTCGCCGAGCGTCAGCTCCTCGGCGTCGCGCACCTCGAAGTAGCGGGTGAGGCCCACGCGGTCGTACGGCTTGCGCGGCTCCTCGGCGAAGACGGTCACGCGCCACGCGCCGGCCTCGTCACGGGCCCGGAGGGCCTCGACGAACCGCTGCGCGACCATGCCGCCGCCCACGACGACGACGTGCCGCCGGTCGACGCTGCCTGGGGTGGGGGGCTCGCTGCTCATGACCCGAACGTAGGGAGCCGCCGTGTCGCCGCCGTCAGGCCACGGTTACCTCACGGGAACATCTGCCTCACGCGCGAAACATCCCGCGCGAGAGGGTCGGGTGCTCACCATCCCGGGACGACCTCCAGCGGCCCCTCGTCCGGCGTCGGGACCTCGAAGCCGTCGTGGTACGCCGCCGCGACCTCCGGCGTGAGCACGACGTCGTGCGGGTGCGCGGCGGCCCGGGCGGCCACGCGGGCGAGGGCGACGTCGCGCGGCGTGTCGACGAGGACGACGAGCGTGCTCGCGCCGTGCGCCGCACCGAGGGCCCGGTACTCGTCGCGCGCGGAGCGCGACCAGAACGACGAGTCGACGACGACGTCGCGGCCCTCGTCGAGGAGCGTCGCGACCCGGCACCGCAGGGCGTCCGCCACCCGGCGGGCGTCGTCGTCGGGCAGCGGGTGCACGGCGGGGTGCCCGGCCGCCCACGCGATCTCGTCGACCGCCGCGACCGCGTAGCCGTCGGCCGCGAACCGGCGGGCGTGCGTGGACTTGCCCGCGCCGGCGGGCCCGCACAGCAGGACGAGGTGCGACACGGTCGTGACGCTACCCTCGCTGACCATGCCGACGACGATGCCGACGACGACGCCGCAGCTCGACCCGCGCACCACGACGAACCCGTTGGTCCGCGCCGTCGGGGGATGGCTCGGCCGGGTCAACGACCGGCACCCGTGGAACCACAACGACCACTTCCACGGCTGGATCCTGCGACGGCTGCCGCGCCGGAGGCACCGCGCGCTCGACGTCGGGTGCGGCCTCGGCGCCCTCGTCGGCCGCCTGCGGGCCTCGGGGGCCACGGTGGTGGGCCTCGACGTGGACGGGCCCATGGTCGAGGCCACCCGCGCCCGGTTCGCGGGCGACCCCGGCACCAGCGTGCGGCACGGGCGGTTCGCGGACGTCCCCGCCGACGGCTCGTTCGACGTCGTGACCATGGTCGCCTCCCTGCACCACATGGACCTCGAGCCCGCGCTGCGGCACGCCGCCGGGGTGCTCGCGCCCGGCGGCCGGCTGCTGGTGGTCGGGCTGGCGCGGATCGGCGCACCGCGTGACCTGGCCGTCGACCTGGTCTCGTCGTTCGCCAACCCGGTCGTCGGGCTGGTCAAGAACGCGCGACCGGCCCGCGACGTCCGATCCCCTGTCGACGACGGCCCGCCCGCGCCGGTGCGCGACGCGCGCGAGACGTACGGCGAGGTCCGCGAGACCGCGCGCCGCGTGCTGCCGGGCGCCCGGTTCCGGCGGCGGCTGTTCTTCCGCTACACGCTCGAGTGGACCTCCCCGACCGCCTGATCCTCCGTCTCCGGCCCCGCCGGTCGCGCCCGGGCCAGCCACTCCACCAGCCCGCACACGGCCTCGGTGCAGCTGCCGCAGCCGGTGGTGGCGCGGGTGGCGCGCGCGACGTCGTCCTGGGTCGACGCGCCGCCGGCCACGCAGGCGGCGATGTCGTGCTTCGTGACGCCGTTGCAGCGGCACACGGTGGCGTCGTCGGGCATGTGCTCCGGGCTGGTCGCCGGCTCGGCGGCGGGCATGACCGGTGTGAGCAGCAGGAACGCCGGGTCGGCGGGCACGGGGGTGCGGCGGGTGTAGGCGGCGGTGAGGTCGGCCGCCACGCGGGCGTCGCCCACGCACGTCGCGCCGACCAGGACGCCGTCCGCCACCACGGCCTCGACGTAGCGGCCCGCGGCGGGGTCGGCGAGGCGCACGGCCCGCTCCCCCGGGGCCGCGACGCGCCCGGAGCCGCAGCGGCCCATCGCGACCACGCTGAGCGGCCCGGCCTTGACCTTGACGACGTCGGTGCCCCGGGCGTCGACGCCGCCGGCACGCGCCCCGGGGGCCCGCGACGACAGCAGCGTGCCGAGGCGCACCGCCATCGACGGCCCCGCGCCGTCGCCGGGCAGGCGCAGGTGCTCGCGCGGCCCGGCGGGCACCGCCGCGGCGGGGCGCGGTCGTGCCGCGAGCGCCACGAGGTGCTCGGCGAGCCGCCGCGCCTGGTCCCAGCCCTCCGCGACGAGCCCGCGCGACCCCTCCGGCGGCTGCGCGCAGTCGCCGACCGCGAAGACCCGGGGGTCGGTGACGGTCGCCAGGTCGGGGCCCACGACGACGCCCCGCTCGACGGCGAGCCCGGACCGCCGCGCCAGCGCCGTCTCCGGCGCGGTGCCGCACGCCAGCACGACCAGGCCCGCGCCGAGCGTCTCCCCCGGCTCGGTGGTCGCGCCGTCGAGCCGCACCCCGACCGCCCGGCCCCCGACGACGAGCACCTCCTGCGGCCGCACCCCCGTGCGCACCGCCACGCCCGCCGCCTCCAGGCCCCCGCGCAGCACGGCGCCCGCCTGGTCGTCGAGCTGCCGGTCCATCGGGGCGCCCGCGCCGTGCACGAGGGTCGTGGGCAGCCCGCGCCCGGCCAGACCGAGCGCCACCTCCACGCCCAGCACGCCGCCGCCGACGACCACCGCGCGCGGGGTGTTCACGGTGGCGGCGACCACCTCGCGGGCGTCGTCGAGCGTGCGCAGCGCGTGCACCCCGGCGGGCAGGGCCGTGGCGTCCGTGCCGAGGCCGGGCACGTCGGGCAGGCGTGCGGCCGCGCCGGTGGCGAGGACCAGGTGGTCGTAGGGGTGGCGGGTGCCGTCGTCGGCCAGGACGACGCGGGCGACCCGGTCGACGGTCACCGCGGTGGTGCCGCGCAGCACCCGGGTGCGGCCGTCGTCGACCAGGGGCATGCCGATCGCCGCCACGTCCGTGCGCCCGGCGACGACGTCGGACAGCAGCACCCGGTTGTACGGCTCGTACGGTTCGGCGCCGAGCACGGTGACGTCGAGCGCGCCGTCGGCGTCGCGCCGGGACAGCTCGTCGGCGAGGCGCGCGCCCACCATGCCGTGGCCGACGACGACCACCCGGTGCGGCACGCGCAGGCCCTGCTGCGGGTCCTGCTGCGGATCGCTCATGCGGGGACCTCCACGGTCTCGACGTGCTGGGCCTCCACGGCCGGGGCGGGCACGGCCGGTGTCACCGACACCGCGCAGACCTTGAACTCCGGCATCGCGGAGACCGGGTCGACGGCGTCGCTCGTGAGGCGGTTGACGCTGCCCGCGCCGCTCCAGTGGAAGGGCATGAAGACGGTGTCCGGGCGGACGGCGTCGGTCCAGCGGGCGGTCGCCTCGACGACGCCGCGGGCCGAGACGAGCCGCGCCCGGCCGCCGTCCGGCACCCCGACCCGCAGCCCGAGCAGCGGGTGCAGCTCGACGTACGGCTCCGGCACCAGCCGCTCCAGCTCGGGCACGCGGTGCGTCTGCGCGCCCGACTGGTAGTGCTGCAGCACGCGCCCGGTGACGAGGTACGTCGGCGCGTCGGGGCGCACGTCGTCCGACGGCCCGGCATGGTCGACCGCGACCATCCGGGCGCGACCGTCCGGCGTCGCGAACCGGTCGAGGAACACGCGCGGCGTCCCGGGGTGCTCCCCCGAGTTGTCAGGATGCGCGGCGGGTATGCCCCGCGCTGGTCCTGACAGCGCGGGGGTGGCAGCCGGGCACGGCCAGTACAGTCCCGGGCCGCCGGCGGCGTCGTGCGCGTCGAGCCGGGCGTGGCTGAGCCCGGAGTAGTCCGCGACGCCGCCGGCCGACGCGCGCGCCAGCTCGTCGAACACGACGGCGGGGTCGGTCGGGAAGGCGACGTCGGAGCCCAGGCGGCGCGCGAGCTCCGCGAGGATCCACAGCTCCGAGCGCGCGTCGCCCGGGGCGTCGGTGGCGCGGCGGCGACGGATCACGCGGCCCTCGAGGTTCGTCATCGTGCCCTCCTCCTCCGCCCACTGGGTGGTGGGCAGGACGACGTCGGCGAGCAGCGCGGTCTCGGACGGTACGACGTCGCACACCACGAGCAGATCGAGGGCGGCGAGGCGCTCGCGCACGCGGTCGGCGTTCGGCGCGGACACGACGACGTTCGAGCCGTGCACCAGCAGCGCGCGCGGCCCTCCGGGCGTCCCGAGCGAGGTGAGCAGCTCCACGGCGGGCACGCCCGGCCCGGGCAGCGACCCCGGGTCCACGCCCCACACCCCGGCGACGTGCGCGCGGGCGGCCGGGTCGTCGATCCTGCGGTAGCCGGGCAGCTGGTCGCACTTCTGCCCGTGCTCCCGCCCGCCCTGGCCGTTGCCCTGCCCGGTGAGGCACCCGTACCCCGACCCCACGCGCCCGGGGAGCCCGAGGGCCAGCGCCAGGGAGATCGCCGCCGTCACGGTCGCGGTGCCCTGCGCCGACTGCTCGACGCCGCGCCCCGTGAGCACGTAGGCGCCCCGCCCGCCGCGCGACGGCGACGCCGCGGCCAGCAGCCGCGCCACCCGGCGCAGCTCCTCGGCGGGGACGCCGCACACCGTCTCCGCCCGCTCGGGCCACCAGGCGGCGGCCGACCGCGCGACGTCGTCGAACCCCGTGGTGCGCTCCTCCACGTACGCGCGGTCCACGAGCCGCTCGGCCACCAGCACGTGCACCAGCGCCAGCAGCACCACGAGGTCGGTGCCGGGCACAGGCTGCAGGTGCACCCCCTCGCCGGGACCGGCGAGGCGGGCGGTGGCCGACCGGCGCGGGTCGACGACGACGAGCCCGCCCGCGGCGCGCGCGCCGGCGAGGTGCTGCACGAACGGCGGCATCGTCTCGGCCACGTTCGAGCCGAGCAGCAGGATCGCGTCGGCCCCCGCCAGGTCGGTCACCGGGAACGGCAGCCCGCGGTCCAGGCCGAAGGCCCGGTTCCCCGCGGCGGCGGCCGACGACATGCAGAACCGGCCGTTGTAGTCGATGAACGGCGTGCGCAGCACGGTGCGGGCGAACTTGCCGAGGGCGTACGCCTTCTCGTTCGTCAGCCCGCCGCCGCCGAACACGGCCACGGCGGCAGGGCCGTGCTCCGCCGCCAGCGCGGAGAGCCGCCCTGCCACGAGGTCGAGCGCGTCGTCCCACGACGCCGGAGCCAGCGCGCCGTCCGCCCCGCGCACGAGCGGCGTCGTGAGCCGGTCGGTCGCGCGCAGCACGGTCGCGCTGGTCCACCCCTTCTGGCACAGCCCGCCGCCGTTCGTGGGGAACTGCCGGGGCGCCACCGACACGGGCAGCGCCGCCCGGCCCGCCGACGCCGGGCCGGCGGGGCCGGCGGGCGTGAGGTCCATGCCGCACTGCAGCGCGCAGTACGGGCAGTGGGTGGCGACCGCGGCCCCCGCCGTCGTCATACGCGCGCCGCCCGCATCGCGGTGCCGCGGCGCGCGTACACCGCCCAGGTGACGACGGCCATCACGGCGTACGCGCCGACGAACACCCACAGCGCGGCGACCAGCGAGCCCGTCAGCGACGTCGACATCGCGAACCCGCGGGGCACGAAGAACCCGCCGAGCGCTCCGACGGCCCCGGCGATGCCGATGCAGCCGGCCGCCGCTCGGGCCGTCGCCGACGCCTCCCGCCCCGCCCCGGCGACCCGGAAGGCCGCCGGGATCATCCGGTACACGGACCCGTTGCCGACGCCGGTCGCGACGAACAGCACGAGGAACGACGCGAAGAAGAGCCCGAACCGGTGGCTCCCCAGCGCGGAGATGGCGCCGAGCGCCCCGACGATCATCACGGCGTAGCAGCACACCGTGACCACGGCGCCGCCGACGCGGTCGGCGAGGATGCCGCCCAGCGGGCGGGCCACCGACCCCACGAGCGCGCCCAGGAAGGCGAGCGACAGGCTCACCTCCGGGAACTGCCCCGCCAGGAGCGTCGGGAAAGCACCCGAGAAGCCGATGAACGACCCGAACGTGCCGATGTAGAGGAACGAGATGACCCACGTGTGCGGCTGGCGGACGGCCACCGCGAACGAGCGCGGGTCGGCCTTCGCCGCCGCGAGGTTGTCCATGAACCGCCAGGCGAGGAACGCCGCCAGCACGATGAACGGGACGAACACGAGGCTCGCCCGCTCCAGCGCCACGCCCGCGCCGGTCACGATCACCAGCGGCACGACGAGCTGCACGACGGCGGTGCCCAGGTTCCCGCCCGCGGCGTTCCAGCCGAGGGCCGCGCCCTTCTCCTTCTCCGGGAAGAAGAAGGAGATGTTCGCCATCGACGACGCGAAGTTGCCGCCGCCGAAGCCCGCGAGCGCCGCGACGGCGAGCAGCACGCCGAACGACGTCTCCGGCCGCTGCACGACGACCGCCAGCGCCGTCGTGGGGATCAGCAGCAGCGACGCCGACACGACCGTCCACGTCCGTCCGCCGAACACCGGCACCGCGAGGGTGTAGGGGATGCGGAGCGTGGCGCCCACGAGCGAGGGCACCGCGATAAGCCAGAACATCTGGTCGGTGGTGAGCGTGAACCCGGCGGCGGGCAGCTGCGGCACGACGATCGACCAGAGCGCCCACACGCAGAACCCGAGGAACTCGGCGAACACCGAGAGCACCAGGTTGCGGCGCGCGACGCGGCGGCCTCCGCCGGCCCAGAATGCCGGGTCCTCGGGGCGCCAGTCGTCGATCCAGCGGCCCGGGCGGGTGTGCGCGCCGGGGGCCGGGGGCGCGGCGTCCGTGGTGGGAACGGCCGTGGTCGGAGCAGCCATCGCGTGTCCTCCTGAGCGCGGGCCCGACGACGCGGGCGGTGGGTAGGTGCCGCCGGCGCGTCGTCGGGCCGGTGGTCCGACGCTAGGAAGACGGTGTTTCGATGCCTGACGCCGGGCCGTGAAATGCGCGTGAGCACGAACGCACAGCCGGCCCGGCGGGCCTGTGAGCAGGAGGGTTCGACATGCGCTGCCCCAGGTCCGGGCCCATGATGCGAAGCAGTGACTCTACGGTTCCCCAGCCCCAGGAGTGCGCATGTCGACCACCCGTCCGCCCGTCACGACCGACCTCGGGGCGGCGCCGCCGACCGGGGCCGCCGACGCCCTGCTGCGGCTCGGCAAGCACCTGCGCAAGGGGGACGTGTCCGAGGACCTGCGCCAGCTGTTCCTCAAGGGCGGCCGCGAGGGTGACGTCTTCTACCGGGACCGGTGGTCGCACGACAAGGTGGTGCGCTCCACGCACGGCGTGAACTGCACGGGCTCGTGCTCGTGGAAGGTGTACGTCAAGGACGGCATCATCACGTGGGAGACGCAGCAGACGGACTACCCGTCGGTCGGGCCGGACTCCCCCGAGTACGAGCCGCGGGGCTGCCCGCGCGGCGCCGCGTTCTCCTGGTACACCTACTCGCCCACGCGGGTGCGCTACCCGTACGTGCGCGGCGTCCTGCTGCGGGCGTACCGGGAGGCAAAGGCCGCGGTCGGCGGCGACCCGGTGCTCGCGTGGGAGCGGCTGACCTCCGACCCGGAGACGGCGCGGGCGTACAAGAGCGCACGCGGCAAGGGCGGCCTGGTGCGGGCCACGTGGGACGAGGCGGCGGAGATCGTCGCGGCGGCGCACGTGCACACCATCAAGGCGCACGGGCCGGACCGGGTGGCGGGCTTCTCCCCCATCCCCGCGATGTCGATGGTCTCGCACGGCGTCGGGGCACGGTTCGTGCAGATGCTGGGCGGCACGATGCTGTCGTTCTACGACTGGTACGCGGACCTGCCGGTCGCCTCCCCGCAGGTGTTCGGCGACCAGACGGACGTGCCCGAGTCGGCGGACTGGTGGAACTCGTCGTACCTCATCATGTGGGGCTCCAACATCCCGGTGACCCGCACCCCGGACGCGCACTTCATGGCCGAGGCGCGCTACCGCGGCACCAAGGTCGTGTCGGTCTCGCCGGACTACGCGGACAACACGAAGTTCGCCGACCAGTGGCTGGCGCCGCAGCCGGGCACCGACGGAGCCCTGGCGATGGCGATGGGGCACGTGATCCTGCGGGAGTTCCTCGTCGAGAAGCGCACCGCGCCGTTCGTCGACTACCTCAAGAGGTACGCGGACGCGCCCTTCCTGGTGCGGCTGGACGAGAAGGACGGCGCGTACGTGCCGGGCAAGTTCCTCACCGCCTCGGACGTGGACGACGCCGTCCTGCCGGGCGCACGGGCGACGGCGAACCCGAGCTTCCGCACCCTGCTCCTGGACGCCGACGGCACGGTCGTCGCGCCGAACGGGACGCTCGCCGACCGGTACGGCGAGGCGGGCGAGGGGAGGTGGAACCTGGACCTGGGCGACGTCGACCCGCTGCTGTCGGTGGCCGACGGCGCCGGGGCGGCGCCGGGCGAGCTGGGCACGGCAGCCGTGCTGCTGCCCCGGTTCGACGTCGTGCCCGAGGCCGACGCCGGTGCCGGGGACGCCGCCGAGCAGGCGCACCTGGGCGGCAAGGGCGTGCTGACGCGTGGCGTGCCGACCCGGCGGGTGGGCGGGCACCTGGTGACGACGGTCTTCGACCTGCTGCTGGCGCAGTACGGCGTCGAGCGGGCCGAGCTCGACCTGCCGGGCGAGTGGCCCACCGGCTACGACGACGCGACGGCGCCCGGCACCCCCGCCTGGCAGGAGGAGATCACCGGCGTGCGCGCCGCGGACGCCGCGCAGATCGGCCGGGAGTTCGCGCAGAACGCCGAGGACTCCGGCGGCCGGTCGATGATCATCATGGGCGCGGGCGCGAACCACTGGTTCCACTCGGACACGATCTACCGCGCGTTCCTCACGCTCACGACGATCACCGGCTGTCAGGGCGTCAACGGCGGCGGCTGGGCGCACTACGTGGGCCAGGAGAAGTGCCGGCCGATCACGGGCTGGGCGCAGTACGCGGGCGGCCTGGACTGGGCGCGTCCGCCGCGCCAGATGATCGGCACGGGCTGGTTCTACCTCGCCACGGACCAGTGGCGGTACGACGGGATGCCGGCCGACGCGCTCGCGTCCCCGCTGGCGCCCGGGGTCCTGGCAGGCCGCACGACGGCGGACTCGCTGGTGGAGTCGGCGCAGCGCGGCTGGATGCCGAGCTACCCGACGTTCGACCGCAACCCGCTGGACCTCGTGGACGAGGCGCGCGCGGCGGGCAAGGAGCCGGAGCAGCACGTCGTGGACGAGTTGAAGGCCGGGAACCTGCGGTTCGCCTGCGAGGACCCCGACGACCCGGCGAACTTCCCCCGGGTGCTGACGATCTGGCGGGCCAACATCCTGGGCTCCTCCGGCAAGGGCAACGAGTACTTCCTCAAGCACCTGCTCGGCACGGATGCCTCCGTGCTGGCCGACGAGGCGCCGGAGGGCCGCCGTCCGGCGTCGATGACGTGGCACGACGAGGCGCCGCGCGGCAAGCTCGACCTGCTCGTCACGATGGACTTCCGCATGACGAGCACGACGCTGTTCTCCGACGTCGTGCTCCCCGCGGCCACCTGGTACGAGAAGCACGACCTGTCGAGCACGGACATGCACCCGTTCGTGCACTCGTTCAACCCGGCGATCAACCCGCCGTGGCAGACGAAGACCGACTTCGACACGTTCCACACGCTGGCGCGGCTGGTCTCGCAGCTGTCCGAGGAGCACCTGGGCGTGCGGGAGGACCTGGTCGCCACGCCGCTGCTGCACGACTCCCCCGACGAGCTCGCGGTGCCGCACGGCACGCTCACCGACGCGGGCGCGCCACCCGCGGAGCGCGAGCTGGTGCCGGGCGTGACGATGCCGCGCCTGCAGGTGGTGCAGCGCGACTACCCGGCGTTCGCGGCGCGCATGGCCGCGCTCGGGCCGCTCACGGACACCAAGGGCATGGCCACCAAGGGCGTCGCGTTCATGCCGGACGAGGAGGTGCGCAAGCTCGGGCAGGTCAACGGCCTGGTGACGTCCGGCCCCGCGGCCGGGCGCCCCCGGCTGGACCGCGACACCCACGCGTGCGAGACGATCCTCGCCCTGTCCGGCACGACCAACGGCCGCCTCGCGGTGCAGGGGTTCGAGCACCTGGAGAAGCGCACCGGGCAGCGGCTGGCGGACCTCGCCGCCGACGACCAGGCCAAGCGCGTCACGTTCCCGGACGTGCAGTCGCGGCCGACGACGGTGATCACCTCCCCGGAGTGGTCCGGCTCGGAGCACGGCGGGCGCCGGTACACGGCGTTCGCGGTGAACGTGGAGCGGCTCAAGCCGTGGCACACGCTCACCGGCCGCCAGCACTTCTACCTCGACCACGACTGGATGATCGAGCTGGGCGAGCAGCTGCCCGTGTACCGGCCGCCGCTGGACCTGCACCACCTGTTCGGCGACTCGCCGCGGCCCGGCGCCTTCGACGACGGCGGCCCCGACGGCAGCGGCACCGGGCACGCCGCCGTCGCGGTGCGCTACCTGACGCCGCACTCCAAGTGGTCCATCCACTCGGAGTACCAGGACAACCTGTTCATGCTGTCGCTGTCGCGCGGCGGCCCGAACATCTGGATGAGCCCGGCGGACGCCGCGAAGATCGGCGTGGCGGACAACGAGTGGATCGAGGCGGTCAACCGCAACGGCGTCGTCGTCGCGCGCGCCGTCGTCTCCCACCGCATGCCCGAGGGCACGGTGTACATGCACCACGCCACGGACCGCACGGTGGACGTGCCGCTCGCCGAGACCTCCGGCCGCCGCGGCGGCATCCACAACTCCCTGACGCGCATCCTGCTGAAACCCACGCACCTCGCGGGCGGGTACGGGCAGCTCACCTACGCGTTCAACTACCTCGGCCCCACCGGCAACCAGCGCGACGAGGTCACCGTCATCCGACGCCGCTCGCAGGAGGTGCGTTACTCGTGAAGGTCATGGCCCAGATGTCGATGGTGATGAACCTCGACAAGTGCATCGGGTGCCACACCTGCTCGGTGACGTGCAAGCAGGCGTGGACGAACCGCACGGGCACGGAGTACGTCTGGTTCAACAACGTCGAGACCCGCCCGGGCCTCGGCTACCCCCGCACCTACGAGGACCAGGACACCTGGCAGGGCGGCTGGGTGCGCACCAAGCGCGGCAAGCTCAAGCTCCGCGCGGGCGGGCGGGCCAAGAAGCTCGCGTCGATCTTCGCCAACCCGAAGCTCCCGTCCATCCACGACTACTACGAGCCGTGGACGTACGAGTACGACATGCTGCTGAGCGCCCCCCAGGGCGAGCACACGCCGGTCGCCAAGCCGAAGTCCCTGCTCACCGGCGACGACATGTCGATCCAGTGGTCGGCCAACTGGGACGACGACCTCGGCGGCTCCACCGCGACGATGCAGGACGACCCGATCCTCAAGCACATGAGCGAGCACGTCGCCGAGGAGCTCGAGCAGACGTTCATGTTCTACCTGCCGCGCATCTGCGAGCACTGCCTCAACCCGTCGTGCGTCGCCTCCTGCCCGTCGGGCGCGATGTACAAGCGGGTCGAGGACGGCATCGTCCTGGTGGACCAGGACCAGTGCCGCGGCTGGCGCATGTGCGTCACCGGCTGCCCGTACAAGAAGGTCTACTTCAACCACAAGACCGGCAAGGCCGAGAAGTGCACGCTGTGCTACCCGCGCCTCGAGGTCGGGCTGCCCACCGTGTGCTCCGAGACGTGCGTCGGACGCCTGCGCTACCTCGGCCTGGTGCTGTACGACGCCGACAAGGTCGGCGCGGCCGCCGCCATCGAGGACGAGCACGACCTCCTGGCCGCGCAGCGGTCGGTGTTCCTGGACCCGCACGACCCCGAGGTGGTCGCCGCGGCCAGCCGCGAGGGCATCCCGGACGACTGGATCGAGGCCGCCCAGCGCTCCCCGATCTGGAAGCTCATCTCCGACTACGAGGTCGCGCTCCCCCTGCATCCCGAGTACCGGACGCTGCCCATGGTCTGGTACATCCCGCCGCTGTCCCCCGTGGTCGACGTGGTGGCCAGCTCCGGCAACGACGGCGAGGACGGGCGCACCCTCTTCGCTGCGATCTCCCAGCTGCGCATCCCGCTGGAGTACCTCGCCGGGCTGTTCACCGCCGGCGACACCGGGCCCGTCGAGCGGGTGCTGCGCCGGCTCGCCGCGATGCGGTCGGGCATGCGCGAGGTGAACCTCGGGCGCGAGTTCCCCGAGGAGCACGCCGCCGCCGTCGGCATGACCGGCGACCAGGTCCAGGAGATGTACCGCCTGCTGGCCATCGCGAAGTACGAGGAGCGGTACGTCATCCCCACCGCGCACACCGAGGTCGCGCGCGAGCTGGAGGAGATGGCCTGCTCCCTCGACTTCGAGGGCGGCCCCGGCATGGGCGGCGCCGGCCCGTTCGGCTCGTCGTCGGGTCAGCCCACCCCGGTCGCCGTGGAGAACTTCCACGCCCTGGCCGCCCGGCAGACCGCGGACTCCCCCTACGGCCCGTCCACCCCCGGGCGCGTCAACCTGCTCAACTGGGACGGCAACGGGCGGCCCAGCGGCCTGTTCCCGCCCGGGGACGACGGCGCCCCCGGCGGCGGCGGGACCGGCGACGAGGAGGGCCGGTCGTGAGCCGGCTCGCGTTCCTGCCCCGCCCCGGCGTGCGCGCGAAGCGGCTCGACCCGCTCGCGCCGGTGCCGCTGCCCGACGGCGACCGCGCCGTCGCGCACATGGCCGCGTCGGTGCTGCTCGCCTACCCCGACGACGCGACCCTCGCGGCCGCGCCCACCGTGCGCGACGCCGTCGCCCCCCTGCCGGCCCCGGTGCGCGACCGCCTCGCCGGGCTCGCCACGACGCTCCTCGACGCCGACGGACCGGACGACGTCGCCGCGCTGCAGGCCCGGTACGTCGCGACGTTCGACCTCAAGCGCCGCTGCGCCATGTACCTGTCGTACTACGCGGCGGGCGACACCCGGAAGCGCGGCGCCGCCCTCGTGCGGTTCGTCGAGGCCTACCGCGCCGCCGGGTTCGAGACCACCGGCGACGAGCTGCCCGACTACCTCCCGACCGTCCTGGAGCTGTCCGCCCGCGGCGGGCCCGACGGCGCCCGGATCGCGGGCGCGCTGCTCGCGGCCCACCGCGACGGCATCGAGGTGCTGCGCTCGGCGCTCGCCGCGCAGCGCTCGCCCTGGACGGCGGCGGTCGAGGCCGTGAGCCTCACGCTCCCGCCCGTCGACGCCGCCACGGCCGAGCGCGTCGCCGACCTGGTGGCCGCCGGGCCGCCCGCGGAGCTGGTGGGGCTGAGCGGGTACGGGGCGAGCGGCGCCGATGACACGGGGTACGGGGACGAGGGGAAGGACCTGCCATGGGCCTGACGGACGCGGGGGCCGACAAGATCATCCTCTGGGTCGTGCTGCCCTACGTGACCTTCGCCGTCCTGGTCGTGGGGTCGATCTGGCGGTACCGGTACGACAAGTTCGGCTGGACCACCCGGTCCAGCGAGCTCTACGAGAAGCGCCTGCTGCGCTGGGGCTCGCCGCTGTTCCACTTCGGGCTGCTGTTCGTGGTGCTGGGGCACTTCCTCGGGCTCGTGATCCCGAACACCTGGACGGAGGCCGTCGGGGTCAGCGAGGGGTTCTACCACTTCATCGCCACGTCGATGGGGTCGCTCGCCGCCGTCGTCGCGGTGGCCGGGCTGCTCATCCTCATCTACCGGCGCCGCTCCACCGGCCCCGTCTTCCTCGCGACCACGCGCATGGACAAGACCATGTACGTGTTCCTCGCCGCGTCGCTGCTGTCGGGGGCCTGGGCGACCGTGCAGACGCAGATCCTCGCGGGCGGGCACGGGTACGACTACCGGGAGACGATCTCGCCCTGGTTCCGGTCGCTCTGGTACCTCCAGCCGCAGCCCGCGCTCATGGAGGGCGTGCCCGCCGCGTTCCAGGTGCACATCGTCGCGGCGATGTTGCTGTTCGCGCTGTGGCCCTTCACCCGGCTGGTGCACGCGTTCTCCGCCCCCGTGCAGTACCCGTTCCGGCCCTACGTGGTCTACCGCTCCCGCGAGGCGTCCGTGTCGTCCCGGGCGCCGCGACCCGGGTGGGACCCGACGACGCCGCCCCGCTGACCCGACCGTCCGACCCGACGGTCCGACCCGACGTTCCGACCCGACCGTCCGTCCGTCACGACTGGAGGAACCATGACCTCGGCAGCCACCCCCGGACCGGCCGACGCGCCGACCGCCCCGGCCGTGCAGGGCAACGCCACCCAGCTCACCCTCGCGACGATCGGGTTCGCGATCTGCTTCTGGGCGTGGGCGCTGCTGAGCCCGCTGGGCAAGAGCTACGGCGAGCTGTACGACCTCAGCGACTTCGAGGTGTCCGTGCTCGTGGCCATCCCCGTGATCGTCGGGTCCCTCGGCCGCATCCCGATCGGCGCGCTCACCGACCGGTTCGGCGCCAAGGTGATGTTCCCGCTGTGCAGCGCGCTGACGATCATCCCCGTGCTGTTCATCGGGTTCGTCGCGAACAGCCTGGTGTGGCTGCTGATCGGCGGGTTCTTCCTCGGCCTGGGCGGCACGACCTTCGCCATCGGCGTCCCGTTCGTCAACAACTGGTACCCGCCGGCCCGCCGCGGCACCGCGATCGGCATCTTCGGCGCCGGCATGGGCGGCACGGCCATCGCGTCGTTCTCCACGGTGCCGATCCGCGACGCGTGGGGCGACGGCGCCCCGTTCATCATCGTGTCGGTGTTCCTCGCGGTCTTCGCCCTCGCCTCGCGGGCACTGCTCCAGGACTCCCCCGCCTGGTCGCCGGGCACCGGCGGCGGCATGTGGGCGCGCACCTGGGCGACCTTGAAGATCCCCGCCACGCTGCAGCTGTCCTGGCTGTACGCGATCGGGTTCGGCGGCTTCGTCGCGTTCTCCGTGTACCTGCCGACGTTCCTGCAGAACGCGTACGACCTCAGCGCCAGCGACGCGTCGTTCCGCACCGCAGGCTTCGTCGTGCTCGCGGTGGTCTGCCGGCCGCTCGGCGGCACCCTGTCGGACAAGGTGGGCGGCGTCGCGGTGAACTTGGTGTGCTACGCGGTCGTGACGGTCGGTGCCGCCGTGATCATCTTCCAGCCCGCCCTGATCCCCGTGGCGACGGTCGCGTTCCTCGCGATGGCGGCGGCGCTCGGCGGGTCGTCGGGCGCCACCTTCGCCCTCGTCGCGAAGATGGCACCGCCCGGGACGGTGGGCGCCGTGACCGGCGTGGTCGGTGCCGCGGGCGGCCTGGGCGGCTTCATCCCGCCGCTCATCATGGGCGCCGTCTACGGCGCGCAGGGCGACTACGGCATCGGGTTCGGCCTGCTCGCGCTGACGGCGCTGCTCACCCTGCTGTTCACGCTCGGCCCGGTGCGCAAGCGCGTGCGGGCGAACGCCGGATGACGGCGGTGCCCGCGCCCCGCGCCCCCTCACCCCGGCACGCGACCTGCCGTGAGGTCCGCGCCGCACAGGCGACACGTCCCCGGCCTAGCGTGGCCCCATGACCACCACGCCGCGGAGCCTGGCGGAGCACGTCGCCGCCGTGCTGGGTCGCGTCGCGCCGCTGCCCGTGCAGGACGTCGGGCTGGCGGACCTCGCCGTCGAGCCGCCCGGTCGCTCGCTCGGCGCGGAGGTCCGCTCCGTCGCGCTCGTGCCGCCGTTCGACGCCGCCGCCATGGACGGTTACGCCGTGCGTCTGTCCGACCTGCCCGCCGACGGCTCCCCCGTGACCCTGCCCGTCGTCGGCGACCTCCGCCCCGGCTCGCCCCCCGATCCTGGGCGCGTTCTCGGGGGACACGGGGCGGTCCGCATCATGACCGGCGCGCCGGTGCCCGGCGGGGCGGATGCCGTCGTGCCGGTGGAGCGCACGTCGACGGGCCGGTTCGTGGCGGGCGGCCCGACGACGGAGCGCGAGGTCACCCTCGCCCGGCAGCCCCGGGCCCACGTGCGGCACCGGGGCGAGGACGTGCGGCCCGGCGACCTGCTCGGCCGGGCGGGCGACGCCGTCACCCCGGCGCTGGTCGCCGTCGCGGCCTCGGGCGGGCTGACCGAGCTGCCGGTGCGCCCACGGCCGCGCGTGGCGGTGCTGTCGACGGGCTCCGAGCTCGTCGCGGCCGGCGACGTGGCGGGCGCGGGCCGCATCCCCGACTCCAACTCGTTGCTGCTGACGGCGCTCGCGCGGGCCGCGGGCGCCGACGTCGTGCGCGTCGGCGCCGTCCCCGACGACGCCGACGCCCTGCGCGCCGCCCTCGACGGCGTCGTGGGCAGCACGCCCGGCGGCTCGGGCACGGTCGACCTGGTCGTCACGACCGGCGGGGTGTCGGCGGGCGCGTCGGACGTCGTACGGGCGGTGCTCGACGCCGACGACGCGCGGCTGACGGACGTCGACGTCGCCGCCGTGGCGCTGCGACCCGGCCGGCCGCAGGCGCTCGCGCGCTGGCGGGGGGTGCCGTGGGTGGCGCTGCCCGGCAACCCGGTGAGCGCGTTCGTGTCGTTCGCGCTGTTCGTCCGTCCCGCGGTCGCCGTCCTCGCGGGCCGCGAGCCCGCGCGGCCGGTGCGGCGCCCCGCCGCCGAGGCGTGGCCGAGCCCGCCGGGTCGCACGCACGTCGTGCCGGTGCGGACGCTGCCGTCGGGCGCGGTCGCGCGGGCCACGGCGCCGGGCGCCGACCACCGCTCGGGCGGCCACGCGACGTCGACCCTGCTCGGTGCCGACGCTCTCGCCCTCGTCCCGCCGGACGTCGAGAAGGTCGAGGCCGGCGACGAGCTCGACGTGCTGCCGCTCGACCTGCCGTTCGGCACCGGGACCTGACGTGGCCCCCGACGGCGCCGCCCCCGCGCGGCACGACCTCCGGTACGACGCCGTGATCCTCGCCGGCGGACGCGCCACGCGCCTCGGCGGCGTGCCCAAGCCGACCGTCGTGCTCGACGGCGCCACGCTGCTCGACCGCGCGCTGGCCGCGGCCCGCGACGCCGACCGCACCGTCGTCGTCGGCCCGGACCCCGCGCTGCCGCCCGGCCGCGAGGTGCTCGTCGCGCGCGAGGACCCGCCGTTCGGCGGCCCCGTCGCCGGGCTCGACGCCGGGCTGCGGGCCCTGGACGCGGCGCCGGGCCCTGGTCACGACGCGCCGGCGTGGGTGCTGGTGCTCGCCGTGGACGTGCCCCGGGCGGGCGACGCGGTGCCCGTGCTGCGCGCCGCCGTCGCGGGGCCGGGGAGCACCACGTCCGACGGCGCGTACCTGGTCCGCGCGGGCCGCGCGCAGTGGTTGGTCGGCCTGTACCGGCGCGACGCGCTGCGCCGCGCCCTCGATGCCGTCGCCGGGCCGGGGAACCCCGCCGCGCTCGCCGGGGTGCCGGTGCGCCGCCTGGTCGCGGAGCTGTCCTGCGTCGAGGTGCCCGACGACGTCGGCGCGAGCGCGGACGTCGACACCTGGGACGACCTGCGACGGCTTACGGTAGGACTCCACACAGGAAGCCACACGGTCGTGGCTGCCCGCGCCGGGACGGGACCCGCGACGACCCGACCGCCGACCGACCGCCCGGGAGGACCCCGATGACCGACCAGACTCCCCCCGCCGCCCCCCGCGCCTCGGAGCCGGGCTCCAGCGTGCTGGACCGGTGGGTGGACGCCCTCGAGGCGGAGCTCGGGCTGCCCCCGCGCAGCGTGGACGTCGGCGCGGTGCTCGACCTCGCGCGGGACGCCGCGCACCAGGTGGCGCGGCCCGCCGCCCCCGTCACCGCGTACGCGGTCGGCTACGCGGCCGGGCTGGCCGCCGCGCGCGGGGAGTCCTCCGACGCGCTCGACCGCGCGACGTCGTCGGCGCTGTCCTGGCAGGACCCGGGCCCCGGCGCCGAGGCCGTCACCGGGACCGGGGCGGGGAGCTGATCGGATGACGACCGTCTCCCTCGGGATGCCGCGCCTGCCCGGCGCGGGCGTGCCCGACGTGCGGCTGCCCGCGGACCGGCCTGCCACCGGCGGGCTCGTCGACACGTTCGGCCGGGTCGCGACCGACCTGCGCGTCTCGCTCACCGACCGCTGCAACCTGCGCTGCACGTACTGCATGCCGGCCGAGGGCCTGCCGACCCTGCCGAAGGACTCGGTGATGACGCGCGAGGAGATCGTGCGGCTCGTCGGGATCGCGACGCGCGACCTGGGCGTGCGGCAGGTGCGGTTCACCGGCGGGGAGCCGCTGCTGCGCCGCGACCTCGTGGAGATCGTGCGCGACTGCGCCGCCCTCCCCCGGCGCCCGGAGCTGAGCCTCACGACCAACGCCGTCGGGCTGGACTCCCGCGCCGCCGCGCTGCGCGAGGCCGGGCTGGACCGCGTCAACGTCTCCCTCGACACCCTCGACCCGGACACGTTCGCCACGCTCGCCCGGCGCCCGTTCCTCGAGCGCACGCTCGCGGGGATCGACGCCGCGGCGCAGCAGTTCGACCTCGTGAAGATCAACGCGGTGCTGGTGCGCGGGGTCAACCTCGACCACGCCGCCGAGCTGCTGGCCTGGTGCCTGGAGCGCGGCTTCGAGCTGCGGTTCATCGAGCAGATGCCGCTGGACGCCGACCACGCCTGGGACCGCGCGGCGATGGTCACCGCGGCCGAGGTGCGCGACCAGCTCGGCACCCGGTTCGCCCTCGAGGCCGACGAGGAGCCGCGCGACGGCGCCCCCGCGGAGCGGTTCGTCGTGCGCGGCGCCGACGGCGCGCGCCTGGGGCGCGTCGGCATCATCGCGTCGGTGACGGAGCCGTTCTGCGACGACTGCCGCCGCACCCGCCTCACCGCGGAGGGCGGCGTGCGCGACTGCCTGTTCGCGCACACCGAGACCGACCTGCTCGGGCCGCTGCGCGCGGGCGCCGACGACGCCGTGCTCGCCGACCTGTGGCGCGCCGCGATGTGGGAGAAGCAGGCCGGGCACGGCATGAGCGACACGGGCTCCGGCACCGACCTCGACAGCTCGGGGTTCACGCAGCCCGAGCGCACCATGAGCGCCATCGGAGGATGACACGCATGACCCAGGAGACGACGGCGCCGGGCCGGCCGACGGACGCGGCGCCGGGCCTCGAGCAGACGGTGGCGCTGCGCTACTTCGCCGCCGCGCGCGCCGCGCTCGGGCGCTCGGAGGAGACGCTCGCCGTCCCGGCGGGCGCGACCGTCGCCGACGTCGTCGCCCGCCTGGCCGCCGCGACGCCCGCGGCCGCGCCCGTGCTGGAGCGCTGCAGCGTGCTGCTCGACGGTCGCCGGTCCGCGCCGTCCGACGTCGTGCCGGCCGGCGCGAGCCTCGACCTGCTGCCGCCCTTCGCCGGGGGCTGAGCCGGCGCCCTACGGGGCGCCGGCTCAGACGCCGGGCCAGGGCCGGTTCAGGCCCTGATCACCGCGCCTACTTGGTCCACCACGTCTTCTCGTAGTGCTTGCCGTTGATGACGACCCATACGTTGTGGCCGCCGTACTGCGGCGCGGCGCTGCCGATGAAGCACAGCAGCTCGAGCGAGCCATTCGCCGGGATGCTCCGGGAGTAGGTCGACGACCCGTAGAACTGGTGCGCGCTGCCGCCGAAGTCCGTCCAGCAGGCGACGCTCTGGCTACCCGTGTCCTGGAAGTCGTGCGTGGTGATCACCAGCTTGGCGCAGGTGCCGTCGTTGCAGTCGCTGTTGCTCACCGAGCTGCCGCGCGACACCACCGCACGCGGGTTCGGCGGGGCGTCCGTGGTGTGGCTCCCGCTCGCCCACGCGCCGCAGCCCGCGGCGTTGCACGCCCGGGCCTGGACCGTGTACGTGGTCGAGTAGGCGGACCCGGTGTCCCACGTGATGGGGAACGACGTCGACGACCCGCTGCCCGTGCCCCAGTTCCGCTGCCACTCGATGCGCTCCACCGCGCGACCGCCGTTGTTGCTCGGCGCCGAGACGGTGAACCGCCCCTGCGTCGGGGACACCTTGGAGGCGGAGATGCCGGGGGTACCGGGCGTCGTGTAGGGCGTCACCGCGCCCGACGACCCCGACCAGTCGGAGCAGGTGTAGGCGTTGCAGGCCTGGACCTGGAACGTGTACTCGGTGCCGTTCGACAGGCCGCCGTAGGTGGTCGACGTGGTGTCCCCGACGTTCTTCGTGCCGGCCCCGCTGGCCCGCACCACGTAGTACCCGCCGGTCCCACGGAACGCGTCCGTCGCGCTCCAGCTCACGTTCGCCTGGCCGCTGGTGTTCGAGCCCAGCGCTGCCGAGACGTTGCCCGGCACGCCCGGCGTGCCGTAGGGCACGACGGCGTTGGACGAGGGGCTGGCCTCGGAGATCGCCGCCTTGTTCTGGGCGCGCACCTGGAAGGTGTACGAGGCGGTCGTCTTGAGCCCCTCCACCGTCTGGGAGAGCGCCGTGCCGGCCTCGATGGTCCGGACCTTCGTCCCGTCCTCGTAGACGTCGAGGTAGTACATCTCGATCGGGGCGCCGTTGGTGTCGGGCTGCTGCCACGACACGGTGGTCTGGCCGCCCAGGGCGGTGTCGACCCGGGTCGCCGACGGCGCGGCGGGCGCGGCCGGCGGGCCGGCCGGGGTCTCCGGCGCGGAGGTGTCGCCCCAGTCGGACGGGTCCGGCGCGGCGTTCACGGCCTGCAGGCGCACCGTGTAGGGGGTGCCGTTGGTCAGGCCCTCCCACACGTACGTGCCGCCCGTGACGCACTGCTGCTGGATCGCACCGCTCGTGGGGGCGGGGCTGATCTCCAGGTTGACGCACTCGATCGGGGACCGGTCGGTGTACGTCTTGTTCGTCCAGTCGACCGTGAGCTGCTGGTCGCCGAAGGTCAGCGTCGGGGCCGCCGGCGGGTCCGGCTTCTCGTCGGGGCGGGCCATCTCGGACGCCGCCGACGGGTCGGACTCGCCCACGTCGTTCGTCGCGGTGACCGTGAACGTGTACTCCACGTTGTTGGTCAGCCCGTCGAAGGTGCACGTCGTGGTGGCGCACTCCTGGGTCTTGCCGTCCGAGGCGTGCAGCGTGTACCCGGTGATGGGTGCGCCGTTGTCGTTCGGCTGCTCCCAGCTCAGCACCACCGTGCCGGACCGCACCTCCTCGACCGTCGGCGCCGACGGGGGCTCCGGCCGGCCCAGCACCGTCACGGACACCGTGCCGTCCACCTGGCGGTCCGGGTCCTGCGTGACGTCCTCGACCGTGTAGCGCGCGGTGAGCACGCCGTGGAAGTCGGCGTCCGGGGTGATCGTGACGAGCGAGCCGTCGAACGCGACGTCGCCGGAGCCGGTCTCGCCCACGGCACCCACCACGGTCAGGTCCTCGCCCGGGAACGGGTTGGTGTCGTTCTCGAGCACCGGGATCGTCACCGGCTGCCCCTGATGGGCGTCGGGCACCTTGTCCGGCGTCGTCTGCACGAGCGGGCGCGTGGAACCCACGACGGTCACCTTCAGCGTGCCGGCGACCGGCGGGTTCTTGCCGTCGGACACGGTGAACGCGACGTCCGCGGCGGTGCCCTTCGGCACCGACGGCTCGACCTGCGCGGTCACGGTGCCGCCCGACACGGACGTCGAGATGCCCTCGGCGCCCTCGACGTCGAAGGTCAGCTTGTCCTTGTCGGGGTCCTGGGCGTACCGCGACAGGTCGACGACGTTCTCCTCGCCCGCAGCCACCTGGAGCGTCGGCGAACCGACCACCTCCGGCGGCTGGTTCTTGGACGGCACGACGTCGATCGGGACCGTGAGAACGGCCGTCAGCCCCTCCTCGTCGTCGGGCCCCTTGCCGTCGGTCACCTCGAAGCTCACCGACGCGCCGCCGGCGAAGTCCTCGGCGGAGGTGAACTCGATGGTGTCGCGGTCCTGGACCTCGGCCGCGCCGCCGGTGGCCTTGACCGTCTTCTCCTCGGTGACGCGCGGGGTGCGGTTCTCCCGCACCACGACGAGGTCGCCCAGCTCGACCGGCAGCGGCTCGCCGCTGACGGCCTGGAGCGGGGTCGAGCCCGGCTTGAGGTAGGGACGCGACTGGTCGCCCGGCACGCGCACGAACGCCTTGGCCTGCAGCCCGTCCACGTCGGTGACCGTGTAGGTGACGACCTGCGCGCTCGCACCCACCGCGACCTGGATCGTGCCGTCCTCGCCGACCGTGACGCCCTCGGACGCCTGGTCCACCGACACCTCGAGGTCGGACGCCACGCCGTCGGGGTCGACGTCGTTGGCGAGCACGTCCACGGTCACCGTGGACGTGTCGCGGATCTGGTCGGCCGTGACGACGTCGTCGTGCGCGACCGGCCGGAGCAGCGGCGCCTCGGCGTCCACGGTCACGGTGATCGCGCCGGTCGCGCGCGCCTTGAACGCGTCCTGGACCGTGTAGTAGAAGGAGTACGCCCCGTCCTTGTCGGGCGCCGTGAGCACGACCTCGTCCTCCACGACCTCGGGCTCGACGCCCTCGGGCATGCCGCTGAAGCCGTCCTTGACCAGGCCGATCTCGTCGCCGTCGGGGTCGTTGTCGTTCTCCAGCGCGCGCACGGCCACCGTGCGCCCGGGCCGCACGGTGCTCTCGTCGTCGACGACCTGCGGCGCCTGGTTGGTCTCCGGGGGCACCGCGATGCCCACCCGGACGACGCCGCGGCCCACGGCGCCGCGCGTGTCGATCACCTCGTAGGCGAACGAGTCGAAGCCCGCCGCGCCCTGCTCCGCCGTGTAGTCCACGAAGCCGTCGACGATCGTCGCCGTGCCCTGGCTCGGCGCGTCCGCGATGGCGCTGAGGGTGACCTGGTCGCCGTCGGGGTCGGTGCCGTCGAGGGCGAGCGGGATGCGCACCGTCTTGCCGCTGAGCACCCGCGTCTCGGTGTCGGGCACCTGGGGCGCCGCGTTCTCCTCGTCGTCCTTGATCGTGATGGTGACCTGCGCGGAGTCCTTCTGACCGTTGCTGTCCCGGACCTCGTAGACGAGGTGGGCGGTGCCCGCGTCGGCGCCGGCCCGGAAGCGCACCGTGTCCTCGGAGACGAACGCCTCGCCGAGCTCCGCCTCGGGCTCCTCCTGCAGCTCGTCGTTGAGGACGATCTCGAGGCCGTCGGGGTGCGAGTCGTTCTTCAGCACCGGGATCGTCACGACGTCGCCCGCGTGCACCAGCGCCTTGTCCGCGCCGGCCTCCGGGGGACGCAGCCGGTCGGGCGCGGGGATCGGCACGACGCGCACCTGGCCGGTGGCGGAGCCGGTGCCGTTCGCGACCGTGTACTCGAAGGTCACCGGCTCGCTGAGGCGGCGCTTCTCCGTGACCTTGAGGATCTCGTGGTTGAGCACCGCCACGTCGACGGGCGAGTCGTCCGGCACGGTGACCGACTGCACGACGAGCACGCCGCCCGCCGGGTCGGTGTCGTTCGCCAGCACGTCGAGCAGCGCGGAGCCGTCCGACGGCAGCAGCACCTGGTCGGAGACCACGACCGGCGGGGCCGCGTCCTCCGGCGGCGCGACGACGTCCACGCGGACCAGGCCGAGGGCCACGTTGGGGCCGTCGCTCACCTGGTAGGTGATGTCGAAGGAGCCCGGCTCCTGCCCCTGGACGGAGAACACCCCGGCGGACAGGTTGTTCGTGACCTTGAGGCCCTTCTGCTCCGTGACGTGCACGAGGCGCAGCTCGTCCCCGTTCGGGTCGGAGTCGTTGGCCAGCGGCTCGATCGTCATCGGCTGGCCGGCGAGCACCGTGACGTGGTCCTGCACCGCGACCGGCGGCTCGTTCGTGGCCAGCACGTCGACGAGCAGCCGGCCCTCGACCGGCTCGCCGTAGGAGTCGGAGACCGTGACGTCGACGATCTTGCGGCCGGTGGCCGCCCCGCCGTCGCGGAACTCGACGGTCCCGTCCGGACGGAACCGGACCTCGTCGTTCGGGTCGTTCGTCCCCGCGTGGGACAGGAAGAGGTCGTCGCCGTCCGGGTCCTTGAAGTAGGGCAGCACCTTGATGTCGGCGGTGCCGCCCTGGCCGACCCGCAGCACCGGCTCGCCCGACTGCGTCGGCGGGTCGTTCTCGGACTCCGGCACCACCGAGACCGTGACCTTCGCCGTGTCCGTGCCGCCCTCCCGGCCGTCGTCGACCTGGTAGGTGAACGTCGTGCTCCCGCTCGCGTCCGCGGGCACGTCGGCCTGCAGCGCGGCGCCGTCCAGCACCCGGTCCACGGCGATGTCCCCCTCGGGCTCGCCGTCGACCGACGCCGTCATCACGTCGCCGTCGGGGTCGACGTCGTTGCCCAGCACGTTGAGCACCGTGGTGCCCCCGGCGCGGACCCCGAAGCGGTCGTCCTTCGCCTGCGGCGGCCGGTTCTTCTTGTCCCGGTCGGCGACGAACTGGTCGACCTGCTCCGGCGTCGTCTCCTCGGACTCGGTCTTCTCGCCCTCGTCGTTCTCCGGGATGGTCAGGTCCCAGTCGTCGACCTTCTGGAACTCGTCCGCCGCCATCCAGAGCGTTCCGTTGACGACGTCGTTGAGCACGATGACGTCGCGGTTCACGCGGTAGACGAGGTGGGTGTCGGTGCCGACGCCCTCGAGCACGGTGTCCTCGTCGGCGTCCGTGCCGGGGCAGTCGCGGACCACCTGGCCCGAGACGGACCAGGCGCCGTAGACGCACTCGCCCAGCTGGACCGGGCGGGAGGGCGTGCCGTTCGCGGTGCGCTTCACGGCGGCCTTGCCGTCCAGCGGCTGCGAGACCAGGCCGCGGGACGTGGCCAGGACGACGACGTCGGAGTCGGCCGACGGCTGCTGCAGCTGCGCGGCCGCGCCGCCGTCGATCTCCACCGCGTCACCGCCCGGCAGCACGACCTTGCCCGTCGACCGGTCCAGCACGACCGCGGCGTCGCCCACCGTGGTCACCTGCACCTCGGCGTCCTTCGAGACCGACAGCCGCTCCTCCGTGGTGGACTCCGCCGTGCCCCGGGGGCCCGTCTCGACGGTGTAGACGGTGCCCACGCCGGGGGCCGCGACGACGACCGTGCCACCGGTGCTCACCTCGACCTGGGCGCCCGCGCCCACGTCCTCGAGCTCGGGCTCCGTCTCCTCGGCGTCGAACGCCATCGCGCCGTCGAACGGCACGACCCAGACCCGCCCCGTCTCCCCGTCGAGCACCGCCGCGGTGTTGCCGCCGGTCGCGACCTCGGACCCGGCGGGCAGCTTGAGCGTGCTCCGCAGGGCGAGCTGCGCGGGGTCGACCGGGCTCGCGGAGGAGTCGACGGAGCTCTCGAGCAGCACGTGCTGCGCGTCCTGCTCGACGTCGAAGCTCACCGAGTTGGCGAGGAGCGTGCCGTCGAGGGCCCGGGCCTGGTAGTTGAACCGGCCGAGGGTGCCCGTGGACGTCTGCGTGACCCACACGCCCGAGTCGTTGAGGTCGACGTCCACCGTCGCCTCGCCGTCGTACCAGAGCGCGAAGCCGGTCAGGCCCGCGCCGAACAGGGCGACGACGCCTGCGGACGCGATGGAGCGGCGGTTCTCCAGGACGCGCGAGACGAAGCTCATGCCTTACCCCTCGGCCCCCTGACCAGGTGCGACAGCCCGCGCGCCACCTGGCGACGTGGACGGAGGCACGGCGTGACCCATCTGGGGGCGGTGATGGGGAACAGCACGATGCTTTCCTCGCCGGAGCATACCGACTCGGACCGGCGCGAGGCTGCCCGGACCGATGGGCAGTACTCCCCATCGGCGCGACGGGTCGGGCGAGGGCGGGCTGCCTCAGCCGTCCCGGCGGGCGCGGATGGCGGCGGCGGCCTGTGGCAGCACGTCCGCGAGGTCGCCGACGACGGCGAAGTCGCAGATCTCGAAGATCGGTGCCTCCGGGTCGGAGTTGACGGCCACGATCACCTGCGCCGCCTGCATCCCGCCGCGGTGGTGCGGGGCGCCGGAGATGCCCGCGCCCACGTACAGGCGCGGGGCGATGGTGACGCCGGTCTGGCCGATGTAGCGGTCGAACCAGCCCTCGAAGACGGCGTCGCGCGACGCGCCGATCGCGGCGCCGACGGCGTCGGCGAACTCCTCGACGGGGCCGAAGTCGCCACCGGTGCCGCGGCCGCCGGCCACGACGACGGCCGCCTCCTCGAGCGTCGGGCGGCCGGGCGCACGCTCCTTGACCTCGCGGGACGTGACGACCACCCCGGCCGTGCCGGCCTGCGCCACGGGCAGCGCGTCGATCTCGGTCGCCACGGCCGCGTCGGCCGGCTCCGGCACGACGGCGTTGGCCCGCACCGTGAGCACGGCGACGTCGGCGGTCACCACGCACCGGGTGTCCCAGGCGCCGGCGAAGACCCGCTTGCCGGCCACGATCCGGCCGTCGGCGTCCTCCCCCACGGCGGCGGCGTCGATGACCAGCCCGGCGCCGAGCGCGTGGGCGGCCAGCGCGGCCGCCTCCTTGGCGCCGAACGTGGCGGGCGCCAGGACGACGTCCGCGTCGGTGCGCCGCACGGCGGCGGCGAGCGTCGCCGCGACGACGGAGGGCAGGTGGCGGGCGCCGTCGCCCCCGGCGGCGGCGAGCACGTCGGTGGGCACCTCGGCCTGGTGCACGGTCTCGACGCCGTACGCCCCGAGCTGGGCGAGCGCCTCGACGGTCGGCGCCTCGAGCGTGACGGCCTCGACGCGACCGAGGCCGCGCGCGATGGTGAGCAGCTCGAGCGCGCCGGAGCGCACCTCGGTGGCCGGGTCCAGCAGGACGAGGACGGTGCGGTTGCGGGTGGGCTCGGTCGATGTCGTCACGGTCGCGTCCTCTCAGACCAGCTCGTTGCGGATGAGGTACTCGGCCAGCGCGGTGCCGCCCTCGCCCTTGTCGACCACCAGCTCGACCTCGGGACGGGCGGGGCGCGGGGTGGCGGAGACCGCCTCGGTGCGTGCCCCGGCCGTGCCGACGGCGGCGGGGTCGAGGCCGAGGTCGGCGGCCGACCATGCCTCGATCTGCTTGGTGCGCGCCGCCATGATCAGCTTGAAGTTCGGCATGCGCGGCGTGTTCGCGGTGTCCGCGACGGACAGGACCGCCGGCAGCGGCGCGGCGAGCGTCTCGGTGGCCTCGTCGGTCTCGCGCGTGACGGTGAGCGTGCCGTCGGCGACGGCGATCTTCTTCGCCAGCGTGAGGGCCGGGCGGCCGAGCTCGGCCGCGACGAGCGCCGGGACCACCGAGCCGAGGCCGTCGAGCGCCGCCATCCCGGTGATCACCAGGTCGACGGGCGCGCCGTCGGCCTCGAGCCTCCGCACGCCGGCCGCGAGCGCCGCGGCGGTGCCGAAGTAGTCCGAGCCGGCCAGGGCGTCGTCGGTGACGTGGACCGCGCGGTCCACGCCCATCTGGAACGACTTGCGCAGCGCGACGTCGCCGTCGGCGGGCGCGACCGTGAGGGCGACGACCTCGCTGGCCGCGCGCTCGTCCTCGGGCAGGGCGTCGAGGATCCGCAGCGCCGCCTCGAGGGCGTTCTCGTCCAGCTCGTTGAGGGTGCCGACGCCCGGGTCGCGGTCCACGCGACAGTCCACGAAACGTCGGTCCGCGTTGATGTCCGGCACGTACTTCACGGCGACGACGATGCGCACGGGCGCGACCTCCAGCTCACGGTGGTGACGGCGGCCGCACGCGCTGCGGCCGACGGTGCCGAGCCTACCCGCGGCCCTCCCGGGTCCGACCCTGTGTCCAGGGGCGGACGGGTGTGACGCGGCCTACGGTCGGGGGATGCGGATCGACCTCGTCGGCAGGACGGCGCTCGTGACCGGATCGACGCAGGGCATCGGCCTCGCCATCGCGCGCGGGCTCGCGTCCGCGGGGGCGCGCGTCGGGATCAACGGCCGCTCGGAGGAGTCCGTGGGCCGCGCGCTCGACGAGCTCGCCCGGGACGTCGAGGGCTTCGAGGGGGTGGCGGTGGTGGCCGACGTCGCCACCGACGACGGGTTCGCCGCCGCCGTCGACGCGCTGCCCGACGTGGACGTGCTGGTCAACAACCTCGGCATCTTCGAGTCCCGTCCCGCGCTGGAGATCACCGACGCGGAGTGGCGGCGCTACTTCGAGGTGAACGTGCTGGCCGCTATCCGCCTGATCCGCCACCACCTGCCCCGCATGACCGCTCGCGGCTGGGGCCGGGTGCTCGACATCGCGAGCGACTCCGCCGTCGTCATCCCGGCGGAGATGATCCACTACGGCGCGTCCAAGACGGCGCTGCTCGCGGTCTCGCGCGGCTTCGCCAAGGAGGCGGCCGGTACCGGCGTCACGGTGAACTCCGTCATCGCCGGTCCCACGCACACCGGCGGCGTGGAGGACTTCGTCTACCAGCTGGTGGACCGTGACCTGCCGTGGGACGAGGCGCAGCGCGAGTTCATGGTGCGGTACCGGCCGCAGTCGCTGCTCCAGCGCCTCATCGAGCCCGAGGAGATCGCGAACCTGGTGGCCTACCTCGCCTCGCCGCTCGCGTCCGCCACCACCGGAGGCGCCGTCCGCGTCGACGGCGGCTACGTCGACTCGATCCTCCCCTGAGACCCGATCCGCACCCTCCCCCACCTGCGCCCGCGCGCCTGTCGGCGACCCCGGGCACCATGTCCCCCATGGAGTCGCGACCCAAGGTCACGCCGCTGACGCGCCCGACGGCGCGCCGCAGCCACGTCCCCCCGCTCGGGGTGCACCCGACACCGGACGGCGGGATCGACGTCGCCGTCGCCGCGGCGCACGCGGACGCGGTGGAGCTCTGCCTGATCGACGTCGTCGAGCCGCACCGCGACGCGCACGACCCGGCGCGGTACGCGGAGCGGAGGGTCCCGCTCGACGGGCCGGTGTACGGCGTGTGGCACGCCCACGTGCCCCACGTGCGGCCCGGCCAGCGGTACGGCTTCCGGACGCACGGCGCGTGGGACCCGGAGGCCGGGCACCGGCACAACCCGGCCAAGCTGCTCGTCGACCCGTACGCCCGGGGGCTGGCGGGCGACCTCACCTACGGCCCGGAGACGCTGGGGGCGGTGAGCGCGCCGCTCGACCCGGACGACCCCGACTCCCCGGAGGGGCGCTCGTGGGTGGCCGAGCGGTACGGCGCCCCGGACGACCGCGACTCGCTCGCCTTCGTGCCGCACTCGGTCGTCGTGGCGTCGCACCCGGGGCCGCCGCCGCTGAGCCGTCCGCGCGTGCCGTGGGCGGACACCGTCGTCTACGAGGCGCACGTCAGGGGCCTCACGGCGACCCACCCGGAGGTGCCGCCGGAGCTGCGCGGCACGTACGCGGGCGTCGCGCACCCGGCGACGATCGCGCACCTGACGAGCCTGGGCGTCACCACGCTCGAGCTGCTGCCGATCCACGCGTTCGCCAGCGAGCCGCACCTCGTGGCCCGCGGCCTCACCAACTACTGGGGCTACCAGACGCTCGGGTTCTTCGCCCCGCACGCGGCGTACGCGACGCGGGCGGCGCGCGAGGCGGGCCCGGCGGCCGTGCTCGACGAGGTCCGCGGCATGGTGCACCTGCTGCACGACGCGGGCATCGAGGTGCTGCTCGACGTCGTCTACAACCACACCTGCGAGGGCGGCGACGACGCGCTGCACGTGGCCTGGCGCGGCCTGGACAACGCGGGCTACTACCTGCACGACGGCGCGTCGCCGGCCGCGCTGGCCGACGTGACCGGCACGGGGAACTCGCTCGACTTCCGCCGCCCGCGGGTGGTGCAGCTCGCGCTGGACTCGCTGCGCTACTGGGCCGAGGTGGTGGGCGTGGACGGGTTCCGCTTCGACCTGGCGGTGACGCTGGGCCGGGGCCAGCACGGCTTCTCCCCCGACCACCCGTTCCTCGTGGCGCTGCAGACCGACCCCGTGCTGAACAACCTCAAGCTGGTCGCGGAGCCGTGGGACGTCGGGCCGGGAGGCTGGCAGACCGGCAACTTCCCGCCGCCCATGGCCGAGTGGAACGACCGCTTCCGCGACGCCGCGCGCGGGTTCTGGCTGGACGCCGCGCGCGAGGGCTCGCACGGCCGGCCCATGCACGGCCTGCGCGAGCTCACCACCCGCCTCGCGGGCTCGGCCGACCTGTTCGGGCACTCCGACCCGCCGCTGGTGCGCGGGCCGGTCGCGTCCGTCAACTACGTGACCGCCCACGACGGGTTCACCCTCGCCGACCTGGTCGCCTACGACCACAAGCACAACGAGGCCAACGGCGAGGAGAACCGCGACGGCTCGGACCACAACCTGTCGTGGAACCACGGCGTCGAGGGGCACGCGCCCGGCGCCGAGGACGGGGAGGGGGCGGGCGACACGGGCACCGAGCCCTGGTCCGCCGTCGTGCCGCTGCGGCGGCGCTCGCAGCGCAACCTGCTCGCGACGCTGCTGCTGTCCGCGGGCACGCCCATGCTCACCGCCGGCGACGAGCTCGGCCGCACCCAGCGCGGCAACAACAACGCGTACGCCCAGGACAACCCGATCTCGTGGGTCGGCTGGGACCTCGAGGACGCCGCCCGCGACCTCCTGGACACCACGCGCTTCCTCCTGGCGCTGCGCGCCGAGCACCCCGCGCTGCGGGCCGACTCGTTCTTCCTCGGCTCGCCCCGCCCCGGCGAGGACGAGACCGACCTGCTGTGGTTCGCCGTCGACGGCGCTCCCATGGACCGCGACGCCTGGGCTGTCGCGGGGCGCCGCGTCGTGCAGATGCTGCGGCCCGGGCCGGACGACGGCGACGCGGCCGTGCTGCTCGTGCTCAACGGCGGGCTCGACGACGTCGACGTCACCCTTCCCGCCACGCCCGGCGGCGGGGCGTGGGAGCGGGTCTGGAGCTCGGCGTGGGACCGTCCCGAGGCCCCCGACGACGAGGCCGAGGACGCCGTGCTCGAGTCGCTGAGCGTGCAGGTCTTCCTCGGGCGGTGAAGCCGCTGTCCGCGGACCGTTCTCCCCGAGCCGCTCCTCTGCCAGACTGCGCGCATGGATGCTGACGTCGTCGTCATCGGTGGAGGCCTGTCGGGACTCGTCACGGCCACGGAGCTGACCGCCGCGGGCCGCCGGGTGGTGCTGCTCGACCAGGAGCCGGAGGCGTCGTTCGGCGGCCAGGCGTGGTGGTCGTTCGGCGGGCTGTTCCTCGTCGGCTCCCCGGAGCAGCGCGCGATGGGCGTGCACGACTCGGCCGACCTGGCGTGGTCCGACTGGCTCGGCTCCGCGCAGTTCGCGCCCGGCGCCGACCGCGGCGAGGGCCCCGACCGGCACGGGTACGCGTGGGCCCGCCGCTTCGTGGAGTTCGCTGCCGGCGACCTGCGGTCCTGGCTGCGCGGCAAGGGCGTGCGGTGGTTCCCGCTCGTGCAGTGGGCCGAGCGCGGCGGGTACACGGTGGGGAACGACGACGGGAGGGTGGAGCACGGCAACTCCGTGCCCCGCTTCCACGTCACGTGGGGCACGGGCCCCGGCATCGTCGCGCCGTTCGTCGCCGCCGCGCTGGCCGCCCGCGACGCCGGCCTGCTCGACCTGCGGTTCCGCCGCCGCGTCACCGGGCTGGTCACCACGGACGGCCGCGTGACCGGGGTCCGGGCCGACGTGCTGGCCGACCAGCCGCTCGCCGGGCTGCCGTTCGGCGGCCGGGGCGCGCCGTCGAACCGGGACGTGGTGGGCACCGAGGAGATCTCTGCGGGCGCCGTCGTCGTCGCGACCGGCGGCATCGGCGCCAACCACGACCTGGCGCGCGCGCACTGGGACCCCGAGGCCGGCACCCTGCCCGAGCGCATGCTCTCCGGCGTCCCCGACTCGACCGACGGCCTCATGCTCGGGATCGCGGCGGACGCCGGCGCCGCGCTCGTGCACGAGGACCGGATGTGGCACTACCCGGAGGGCATCGCCAACCACTCGCCCGTCTGGACGAACCACGGCATCCGCATCCTGCCCGGGCCGTCGTCGCTGTGGCTCGACGCCGACGGCGGCCGCCTGCCCGCCCCGCTGTTCCCGGGCTTCGACGCGCTCGGCGCGCTGCAGCACGTGACCCGCCGGGGCGACGACCACTCCTGGTTCGTGCTCAACAAGGCGATCATGGAGTCCGAGTTCGCCCTCTCGGGCTCAGAGCAGAACCCCGACCTCACCGGCAAGGACGTCAAGCTCCTCGCGCAGCGGGTGCTGCCGCGCGCCGTGGGGCCGGTGGAACGGTTCGCGAACGAGTCGCCCGAGTTCCTCTGGGCCGACACCACCGACGAGCTCGCCGCGAAGATGAACGCGCTGGTGGACGCCACGCCTGGCTCGAAGGGACACGTGGACCCGGGGGCGCTCGCCGCCGTCGTCGCCGCGCGCGACGCGCAGGTGGCGTCCGGCCTCGGCAAGGACCCGCAGGTGGTCGCGACGCGGGCCGCCCGGGACTACCGCGTCGACAAGCTGATCCGGGTCGCCAGGCCCCGGCCCCTCACGACGCCGAAGGACGGCCCGCTGCTCGCCGTCCGGCTGTCGGTGCTGACCCGCAAGACCCTCGGCGGCCTGTGGTGCGACCCGTCCGGACGGGTGCTGCGCGCCGACGGCTCCGTCCTGGACGGCCTGTGGGCCGTGGGCGAGGCCGCCGGGTTCGGCGGCGGCGGGGTGCACGGCCACCGCGCGCTGGAGGGCACCTTCCTCGGCGGCTGCCTGCACACCGGCCGCACCACCGGCCGGGCACTCGCCGCGGACGCCTGACGCCGAGATCGAAGCGGAGCGCTCGAGGTCGAGGTCCGGGACATCGACCTCGAGCCCTCGCCGCGACCTCGCGGCACCGTCGTCCACAGATCTGCACCCACGGCCCCGCGCGGCGGCCGCGGCCCCCACGATCGACCCATGTCCAGGACCGCGACGCGCCGGCCAGGCGCACCGACCCCCGACCGCCCCCTGTTGCCGGCCGCCGTACGGTACGACCCCGAGCGGAGGGCCGAGCTGCGGGAACGGACCCGGGACGACGACCTGGTGCGGCTCCGGCGCGGCGTCTACCTGCCGTCCGTCGACCCGTCGTTCACCACCGCCGTCCGCCGTCGAGCGCAGGTGCTGGCCCATATGACGGCCGTGGCCGAGCGTCTGACCACGACGTTCTGGTTCAGCCACGCGAGTGCCGCGGTCGCGTGGGGGTGCTGGACCTGGCAGCTCGGGCCCCAGGTGCACGTGACCCAGCTGACCCGCCCCGCGCCCGGGCCGGCCGACGACGTCCTCCGGCGCCACGTCTCCCCCGTGCCCGAGCACGATCGCGGCGACCTCGACGGCGTCCCCGTGACGTCGCTGGGCCGCACGGTCGTCGACTGCGCGCGCACGCTCGCGGAGCCGTCGTCCATCGTCGTGGCCGACTCCGCTCTCGCGCTGGGCGTCGACCCGGACGAGCTCACGGGACGGCTCGACCGGTCCCGCGGCGCGCGCGGCGTACGACGTGCGCGGCGCGTGCTCGCCGCGGCGGACGGCGCGTCGGAGTCGCCCCTGGAGTCGCTCGTCCGCTGGCACCTGCTCGCCGCGGGGCTGCCGCGTCCCGTCCACGCGACCCCGGTCGACACCTGGGCCGGCACGTTCTGGGTCGATCTCGCCTGGCCCGACCTCAAGGTCGCGCTCGAGGTCGACGGCGCGGTCAAGTACGACGGAAGGGCGGGCGACCCGCAGCAGGTGCTCCTGGCGGAGAAGCGCCGGCACGACGCCCTCGTCGAGGCGGGGTGGACGATCCTGCGGGTCACGTTCGCCGACCTGCGGGACGTCCGCCGCCTCGTCGCGAGGGTCGAGCACGCCCTGCGTGTCGCCAGGTCGAGGTAAAGCGTCCGAGATCGAGGTCCGGGACATCGACCTCGAGCCCTCGCCGCGACCTGGGCGCGCGCCGGGCTGACCGTCTGGCTAGCGTGGAGGCCGTGACGTCTCCGCAGCCCACGCCGCACGCGCCCATCGGACGGATCCCCGTCCTGCAGCTCTCCCCCGTCGTCGAGGGAGGGCGCTGGCCGGCGAAGGCGGCGGTCGGCGAGGTGGTGCCCGTCGAGGCGACGGTGTTCCGGGAGGGGCACGACGCCGTCGGGGCGACCGCCGTCCTGCTCGCGCCGGACGGCACGGTGCACTCCACCGCGCCGATGTCCGACGTCGCGCCCGGGCTGGACCGGTTCCGCGGGTTCCTCCAGCCCGACGCTCCGTCGGACCCCACGGGCGACTGGTCGTTCCGCGTCGAGGCGTGGTCGGACCCGTACGGCACCTGGTCCCACGACGCGGTGATCAAGTTCGACGCCGGTCAGGACGTCGACCTCGTGCTCGCGGAGGGGCGGCTGCTGTTCGAACGGATCGTCGCGCCGGGGCTGCAGGCGACCCGCTCCGCCGCGGACGCCGCCGTCCTGGAGGCCGCGGCCCGCGAGCTGGCCGACGCCACGCGCCCGCCCGAGGCCCGCCTCGCGATGGCGATGACGGCCGCGGTCAAGGACGCCCTGCGCCGCGCGCCGCTGCGCGACCTGGTGACCGCGAGCGCCGCGTACCCGCTGCGCGTGAGCCGTCCCCTGGCGCTGGCGGCGAGCTGGTACGAGATGTTCCCCCGCTCGGAGGGCGCGAAGCGCCGCAAGGACGGGACCTGGCGGTCGGGCACGTTCGCCACGGCGGCGAAGCGGCTGCCCGCGATCGCGGAGATGGGCTTCGACGTCGTCTACCTCACGCCCGTGCACCCGATCGGCACGACGTTCCGCAAGGGCCGCAACAACACCCTGGACCCGCAACCGGGCGACCCCGGCAGCCCGTACGCGATCGGCTCCCCCGACGGCGGGCACGACGCGATCCACCCCGACCTGGGCACGGAGCGGGACTTCCGGGCGTTCGTGGCGGCCGCCCGCGCCGAGGGCCTGGAGGTGGCGCTGGACCTCGCGCTGCAGTGCTCCCCCGACCACCCGTGGGTCACGGAGCACCCCGAGTGGTTCTCGGTGCGCGCGGACGGCACCATCGCGTACGCCGAGAACCCGCCGAAGAAGTACCAGGACATCTATCCGCTGAACTTCGACCGCGATCCCCAGGGGCTGTCGGAGGAGATCCTGCGGATCGTGCTGCTGTGGATCGACCGCGGGGTGACCGCGTTCCGCGTCGACAACCCGCACACCAAGCCGCTGGACTTCTGGGAGTGGCTGCTCGCGCAGGTGCACGCGGCGCACCCCGAGGTGATCTTCCTGTCGGAGGCGTTCACGCGGCCCGCGATGATGCAGACCCTGGCGCGGATCGGCTTCCACCAGTCGTACACGTACTTCACCTGGCGCAACACCAAGGAGGAGGTCGAGGAGTACCTCCAGGAGGTCTCGGGGCCGCAGGGCTCCGTGCTGCGCCCGTCGTTCTGGCCCACGACGCACGACATCCTGCCCCCGTACCTGCAGCACGGGGGCGTGGCCGGCTTCGCGGTGCGCGCCGTGCTGGCGGCGCTCGGCAGCCCCACGTGGGGCGTCTACTCCGGGTACGAGCTGGTGGAGAACGTGCCCCGCCCGGGCGTCGAGGAGCAGATCGACAACGAGAAGTACGAGTTCAAGCCGCGGGACTGGTCGCAGGCCGACGTCGTCGGCGTCTCGACGCTGCTGCGGCGGCTGAACGAGGTCCGGCGCGCCCACCCGGCGCTGCGGCAGCTGCGCGACCTCACGGTGCACCCGACGACAAACGACCAGGTCGTCGCGTTCTCGCGGCGCGTGCGGGCCGAGCACCTGCCCGCCGCGGGCCGACCGGGCGCCACGCAGGACGACGTCGTGCTGGTCGTGCTCAACCTCGACCCGTGGACGACGCAGGAGTCCACGCTGTTCCTCGACCTGGAGGCGCTGGGGCTCACGCGGCCGGACGGCGTCGAGGACCAGCCGTTCTTCGTCGCCCACGACGAGCTGTCCGGCGCCACCTTCCCGTGGGGCGCCCACCCGTACGTCCGCCTCGACCCGCGCGAGCAGGTGGCCCACGTCCTGACGATCGGGCTGGCATGACGGGGCCGACATGAGCAGGCCCCGATGACGCCCCAGGTGCCGCGCCCGGTCACGCGCCAGGTGCCGGTGCAGGCGCTGCCCACCCGGCCGCAGCCCGCGCCGCCGCCCCTGGACAAGCCGGGCCTGTCCGAGGACCCGGAGTGGTACCGCACGGCCGTGTTCTACGAGGTCATCGTCCGGGCCTTCTCGGACACGGGCGGGGCGGGGACCGGCGACCTGCGCGGCGTCACGGAGCGGCTCGACTACCTGCAGTGGTTGGGCGTGGACTGCCTGTGGCTGCCGCCGTTCTACCCGTCGCCGCTGCGCGACGGCGGGTACGACGTCGCCGACTACACGTCGATCGCGAGCCAGTACGGCACGATCTCGGACTTCACGGAGCTCATCGAGGCGGCGCACGCGCGCGGCATCCGCGTGGTGGTGGACCTCGTGATGAACCACACCAGCGACCAGCACCCGTGGTTCCAGGCGTCGCGGTCGGACCCGGAGGGCCCGTACGGCGACTTCTACGTGTGGTCCGACGACGACACGCGCTACGAGGACGCGCGCATCATCTTCGTCGACACGGAGACGTCGAACTGGACGTTCGACCCGGTGCGGCGGCAGTACTTCTGGCACCGGTTCTTCCACCACCAGCCGGACCTCAACTTCGAGAACCCCCGCGTGGTCGACGCGATGCTCGACGTGGCGCGGTTCTGGCTGGGGGTCGGGGTGGACGGCTTCCGCCTCGACGCGGTGCCGTACCTGTTCGAGGCCGAGGGCACCAACTGCGAGAACCTGCCGGAGACGCACGCGTTCCTGCGCCGGGTGCGCCGCATGATCGACGACGAGTTCCCCGGCCGCATCATGCTGGCCGAGGCGAACCAGTGGCCGCAGGACGTGGTGGACTACTTCGGCACGGCGGACGAGCCCGAGTGCCACATGTGCTTCCACTTCCCCGTCATGCCGCGGGTGTACTACGCCATGCGGGACCAGCGCGCGCGGCCCCTGCTCGACATCCTCGCCGACACGCCGGACATCCCCGCGCCGGGCGGGCAGTGGTCCACGTTCCTGCGCAACCACGATGAGCTCACCCTCGAGATGGTCTCGACCGAGGAGCGGGCGGCGATGTACGGGTGGTTCGCGCCGGACCCGCGCATGCGCGCCAACATCGGCATCCGACGCCGCCTGGCGCCGCTGCTCGACAACTCGCGCAAGGAGGTGGAGCTGGCGCACGCGCTCCTGCTCAGCCTGCCGGGCAGCCCGTGCCTGTACTACGGCGACGAGATCGGCATGGGCGACAACATCTGGCTGCCCGACCGGGACGCCGTGCGCACCCCCATGCAGTGGACGCCCGACCGCAACTCCGGCTTCTCCACCGCCGACCCGGGCAAGCTGTACCTGCCGCTCGTGCAGTCGCTGGTGCACCACTACCAGCACGTCAACGTCGAGGCGCAGCTCGCGCAGCCGTCCTCGCTGCTGCACTGGGTGCACGGCATGCTCGCGGTGCGGCGGCTGCACCCCGCGTTCGGCACCGGGGCGTTCGCGCCTCTCGAGGCCGACGACGACGCCGTGATCGCGTTCACCCGGACCTCGGCGGACGAGACGCTGCTCGTGGCGGCGAACCTGTCCGCGACGGCGCGGTCGTCCCTCGTGCGGGTGCCGGGGCGCGCCGGCTGGACGCTCACCGACCTGTTCGGCGGGGCCCGCTTCCCCGACGTCGGCCCGGACGGCACCGTGTCGATGACGTGGGGGTCGCGCGACTTCTACTGGCTGCTCCTCACCCCGCCCGCACCGCAGACCGTCGGGGACGAGCCGGCATGACCGCCGTGCGGCCGGCCGCGGGAGTGCCCGACCCGAGCGTCGGGGAGCTCCTCGCGGCCTGGCTGCCCGGCCGACGGTGGTTCCCCGCGGGCGGCGCGAGCGCCGCCGGCGTGCGGGTCGAGCCGTGGCTCGCGGTGACGTTCGACGACGACACCCCGGGTGACCTCGACGAGCCCGACGGGGCGGACGTCGTCGTCCTCCTCGTGCGCCTGCGCGGCCCGGGCGTGCCGGGCGGCGAGGTGGTCGCGCAGGTGCCGCTCGTGCTCACCGACCCGGCCGCGCGCGGCCCGGGTTTCGTCGCCGACGTCCGCACCGCCGCGGGCGACGTCGCCGTGCACGACGGCGGCGCGCACCCCGCCTGCTGGCTCGCCCTGCTGCGGGCGGCCGGCGTGGGCGACGGCGTGGCGGCCGACGCGCTCGTCGCGGGCGGGCGCGTGGTCGCCGGCGAGCAGTCGAACACGAGCGTCGTGCTGCCGGGCGTGCCCTCGCCCGACGGCACCGGCGGGATGCTCAAGATCCTGCGCACCGTGGCCCCCGGGCCGCACCCCGACGTCGTCGTGCCCCGCGCCCTGACCCGCGCCGGCTGGGACGGCGTGCCGCGCTTCCTCGGCGCCCTCCAGGTGGCCACCGCCCCCGGCACGACCACCGCCCTCGCCGTGGTCGGCGAGCTGGTGCCGCGCGCCCGCGACGGGTTCGAGCTGGCCTGCGAGCACGCCGGCCGCGGCGAGTCGTTCGCGCACCTCGCCGCCGACCTGGGCCGCGTCGTGGCGGAGCTGCACGCGGTGCTGCGCCAGGCGATGCCGCCCGGTCCGCTGCTCGACCCGGCGACGTTCGTCGGGGGCCTGCGCGACCGGGCGGCGCTCGCCGTCTCCGAGGCGCCGGGCCTGGCGGTCCGGGCCCCCGCGATCGACGCGCTCCTCGACGACCTGCAGGCCCGCCTGCCGCGGCTGCGCCTGCAGACCGTGCACGGCGACCTGCACCTCGGCCAGGCCCTGCACGGCGAGACCGGGTGGAAGCTCCTCGACTTCGAGGGCGAGCCGCAGCGACCCGCCGCCGAGCGCACCGCCCCCGACCTCCCGCTCCGCGACGTCGCGGGCATGGTCCGCTCGTTCGCCTATGCCGCCGCGGTCGGCGGCGCGCCCGACCCGTGGTGGGAGGCGGAGGCCGTGCACGCCTTCCTCGCCCGCTACCGCCAGTCGGCGGACACGTCTGCGGCCGTGAGCGGCCTGACCACCCGCCGCCCGCCGGAGCTCGACCCGCCCACCGCCGACGCCGTCCTCGCCGCCCTCGTGCTGGACAAGGCGCTCTACGAGGTGGTGTACGAGACGCGGCAACGGCCGACCTGGGTGCACATCCCCCTGTCGGCCGTCGACCGCGTGCTCACCCGGCCGCGCTGACCCCACCCAGCAGGTCGTTCGCCGTGCGCACGGCGGCGGCGAACTCCTCCGGGTCGCCCCCGGGCGAGGTGATCCGGAGCGTCACGCTCTGGCCCGCACGCAGCGTGACGAGCCCGACGTCGACGCGTGCCGCCGGGTCCACCACGTCGACCGGGCAGAAGATGTCACGGGCGAGCGACGTCGCGGTCAGCCGCAGCTCGCAGCCCCCGGGGGCAGGCGACGACTCGATCCGCAGCGGGTTCGGGTCGAGCCGCTGGTCCACGACCTCGGCCCCGTGCCGCAGGGCCGTCGCCACGCCGGACTCAGGGTCGTCGGCCGTCGCCACGAGCACCTCGGCCGCCGCGTCGTCGAACGTGACGACCTCGGCGGGCACGGTCACCGTCGCCGCGCCGCGGGCGGGCGCGTCGACCTCGACGGTCGCCTTGGCCAGGACCGACCCGTCCAGCGCCTCGCGCGTGACGGTCCAGGTCCCGGCCAGTCGCTCGCCGGTGTCGTTGACGACGACGAGCGCGACGGTGTCGGGCGCCGGCTCCAGCCCCTCCCACGCGGCGGCCCGCGCCGCCTCGGACGCGCGCGGCCGGAAGGTGGCCAGCCGGGGCGCGTACGCGGCGCGCAGGGCGTGCCACAGCGGCTTGCGGTGCTCGTCGTGGTCGACCGCAGCCCACGACACCACCGGCCAGTTGTCGTTGAGCTGCCACATGATCGCGCCGGTGTTGTGCGGTGTGAGGGACCGCACGTGCTCGATCCCGAAGCGCACGGCGTGCGCCTGGTTGAGCTGCGTCGTCCAGTGCCAGTCCTCGATCGTCGCCGGGTCGGGCAGGTGCCCCTGCCAGCCGCGCTCGAGCTTGGCGTTGCCCAGGTGCGCCTTCTGGTGCACGAGCATCTGGTGGCCGAACGGGTCGAGCGGCTCGTCGTGGACCACGCGCGTGAGCGTCGACCAGGCGGGCGGCCCCTGGAAGCCGAACTCCGACAGGAACCGGGGCCGGTAGCGGGCGTAGACCGAGTAGTCCTCCCGGTTCCACACGTCCCAGATGTGCATGGTGCCGTAACGCTCGTCGTTCGGGTGCCGGTAGTCGCCGAACGAGTACGGGCTCGCCGGCGAGTACGGGCGCGTGGGGTCCAGCTCCGCGAGCACGCCCGGCAGCAGCTCGCGGTAGTACAGGTCGCCCCACGCGCGGCCGCCCAGCCGGCCGGCCCAGCCCCAGTCGACCGAGCCCCAGGTGTTCTCGTTGTTGCCGTTCCAGATCACGAGCGACGGGTGCGGGCTGAGCCGCGTGACGTTCTCGCGGGCCTCGGCCTCCACCTCGGCGCGCATCGGCTCGTCCTCGCTGTACGCCGCGCAGGCGAACGGGAAGTCCTGCCACATGAGCAGGCCGTGCTCGTCGGCGAGGTCGTACAGGTCGTCCGACTCGTAGATGCCGCCGCCCCACACCCGCAGCAGGTTGACGTTCGCCTCGAGGGCGTCGTCCACCCGGCGCGCGTACCGGCCGCGGTCGACCTTCGTGAGGAACGCGTGGTCGGGGATCCAGTTCGCCCCGCGGACGAGCACCGTCTCGCCGTTGACCTTGAGCAGGAACGGCGCGCCGGAGTCGTCGGGCGTCGTGTCCAGCTCGACGGTACGGAACCCGACCCGCCCGGCCCACTCCGCGACGTCGGTCCCGTTCGACGCGGACACCTCCACGCCGTACAGGGGCTGGTCGCCGTGACCCAGCGGCCACCAGAGACGCACGTCCGGCACGCGGACGGTCACCACGGCGGTGGTCTCCCCCGCCGGCACGACGCCGTCCGCCTCCGTCGACCGGCCCTCGGGGTCGGTGAGCAGCACACGCACGGGCACGTCGCCGGCGGCCGCCCCGCCGTCGCGCTCGATCTCGACGTGCGTCGTCAGGACGCCCTCCTGGCTGCCGTCCGACGCTGCCACGACGTCGACGAGCGGACGGACCGACACGACGCGCACGCCCGACCAGGAGTCGAGGCCGATCGGCTTCCAGATGCCCGCGCCGGCGACGTCGATGCCCCAGTCCCATCCGAACGAGCAGGCCATCTTCCGCAGCTGGTTGTACTCGTGATGGTTGGTCGACGGCAGCACCCCGTCGCGCTCGGCGCGGGCCAGCGCCTCGGGCACGGGCGCGGCGAACGTGACGGCCAAGGAGTTGTCGCCCTCGCGCAGCGCGCCACGGGCGTCCCACCGGAAGGAGCGGAACATGTTCTCGGTCCGCCCGAGCTCGACCCCGTTCAGCTCCACCGACGCCACGGTGTCGAGGCCGAGCGCGACGAGGTCGTGCCGCGCCGCGTCTCCCGGCTGCCACTCGAACGTCGTCGCGAACCGCCACGAGGTGTCGCCGATCCACTGCTGCGCCGCCTCGTTGTCGCCGTCGAACGGCTCGTCGATCAGTCCTTCGCGGTGCAGGTCGAGGTGCGCCTCGCCGGGCACGGCTGCCGGGATCCCGCCCGCGAGCACCGATGCCACGCCGTCGGGCGCGTCGGCCGCGAGCTCGGCGGCGGTCAGGCTCCACCCCTGGTGCAGGGCGCGGAAGGTCGTGGGGAGGTGCGTCATGGCGGAGTCCTTCGTGGTTCGCAGGGAGTTCGCTGGGTGCCGACCCGGTCAGGGTCGCAGGTGGCTCAGTCGGACGCCGGACGGCGCGGCTCGCGCAGGACGCGCACGCCGCCGGCGGGCACGGTGGTCAGCGGCCCGACCTCCGCCCCGGTCAGCAGGTCGTGCCCGGCGGCGGCGACCTTCTGCTCGTCGCCCGTGTGGTTGAGGAGAAAGAGGTAGGAGCGGTCGTCGCCCCGGCGGCGCACCGCCTCGAGCCCGGGCGCCGCGTCGAGGACGCGCGGCACCCCGGTGTCTGCGACGAGCCGGTCGACGACGCGGCCCACGCCGTCGGCGCCGAGGGCCGCCGAGACATACCAGGCGGCGCCGGCGCCGATCTCGCGCCGGGTCACGGCCGGCCCGCCCGCGAGCGAGCTCGAGGAGTACCGGACCACGGCCTCCGCCCCGTCGAGGTGGACGCGCTCGGTCCACTCGGTCGCCTCGCCGCCGTCGTCCAGGCGGACGGCCTGTCCCTCCTGGAGCGGGTAGAGCTCGTCGCTCCAGGCGCCGAGCACGTCGGCGAACGCGCCGGGGAACCCGCCGGTGCGGACCTGTCCGTCGTCGTCGCAGACGCCGGACAGATAGGTCACCAGCAGGGTGCCGCCACGCGCGGGGACGGAGGCGAGCCGTGCCGCTGCGTCGTCGTCGACGACCAGGAGGGTCGGCACGACGACGAGGTCGTAGCCGTCGAGCGGAGCGCCGGGCGGAACGACGTCGCACACCACCTGCCGGTCCCACAGGGCCCGGTGCCACGCCCGGAGCTCCCGGCCGTAGGACAGCTCGCGATGCGGCATCAGGCCGTGCTGGAGCGCCCACCCGGCGGGGTCGTCGACCACCATCGCGGCGCGGGCGGGTTCGACGACCGTCCCGGCGACCTCCGCGAGCGAGCGCAGGTGGCCACCCAGCTCCACGACCTCCTGCCACACCCGCGACCGGGTGCCGCTGTGCGGGAGCATCGCCGAGTGGAACTGCTCGGCGCCGGCCCGCGAGGCCCTCCACTGGAAGAACATCGCGCCGTCCGACCCCCTGGCCACGTGACCGAGGGAGTGGCGCACGATCTCCCCGGGGTCCTTGGCACGGTTGCGGCGCTGCCAGCTCGGGCCACCGGTGGAGCTCTCCATCAGGAGCCACGGTCGCCCCGGGGACATCCCGCGCATCCGGTCGGCGGCGAAGGCGAGGTCGTGCTCGCGGTCTCCGGCCGGAAGGTCGCCGACGAGCGTGTAGTGGTCGTTGGAGACGACGGCCGTGTGCGGGGCCCACGACGCGTAGTCGACGACCTGCGCGCCGGCACCGACCATGAGGTTGGTCGTGACGGGCGCCGACGAGTGCCGCTCGAGGACCTCCTTCTCCGCCAGGTAGTGCGCCAGCAGCGCGTCCGAGGAGTACCGCTCGTAGTCGAGGAAGAGCCCGGGGTTCGGGGCGCCGTGGCGGCCGCGCGGCGGCATGATCTCGTCCCACGTCCCGTAGCGGTGCCCCCACTGCGCCGTGCCCCAGGCCGCGTTCACGGCGTCGAGGCTGCCGTGCCTGTCGCGCAGCCACCACCGGAACCCTGCCGCGGAGCCGTCGCAGTAGCAGCGGGCGTTGCCGCCGCCGAGCTCGTTCCCCACGTGCCACAGGCGCACGGCCGGGTGGTCTCCGTAGCGGCGGGCGAGGGCGTCGACGTGCCGCAGCGCGTACCGGCGGTACACGGTCGACTCGGGGCACCAGGCGTTGCGCCCGCCGGCCGGCTCCCGGTACCCGTCGACGAGCACGGGCGCGATGTCGGGGCGCGCGGCGAGCAGCCAGCTCGGCGGCGCCGCCGTGGGGGTGGCCAGGTCCACGGCGATCCCGTGGGCGTGCAGCAGCTCGATCGCGTCGTCGAGCCACGACCAGTCCCGGACGTCGTCGGCGACCTCGACGGTCCCCCAGGCGAAGACCCCGAGGGTCACGAGGTTGACCCCGGCCACGCGCATGAGGCGCACGTCCTCGTCCCACACCTCCCGCGGCCACTGCTCGGGGTTGTAGTCGCCGCCGTAGGCCAGGCCGTCCGTGGGCCAGCGCGTCTGGGCCCCGGGGGGCGCAGCCGTCACGACGTGCCCCGCGCGGCCGCGCCGCCGCGCGCCTGCGCCGCGGGCACACCGGCCTCCTGCCACTCACCAGCGAAGTGGTCGAAGCACACGCTGTTGTCGATCGCGCCGCGGTCCGTGCCCTCCTGGGTGAGGGTCACGCGGTCGACCCGCTCGGGGTCCGGCGCCGCCATCGCGAGCAGCTTGGTGTAGTCGTGGTGCGGGTCGAGGATCACCGCGTCCGCCGGTCCACGTTCGACGACCCGGCCCCGGTACAGCACGACGATCTCGTCGGAGAAGTGCCGGGCGGTGGCCAGGTCGTGCGTGATGTAGAGGACGGCCAGGCGGTCCTCGCGCTGCAGGCGCCCGAGCAGGTTGAGGACGCCGAGCCGGATCGACACGTCGAGCATCGACACGGGCTCGTCGGCGATGAGCACCTGGGCGCCCGGGGCGAGCGCCCGGGCGATGGCGACACGCTGGCGCTGGCCCCCGGACAGCTCGTGGGGCCGGCGCGAGGCGATGTCCTCGGCGGGCGTGAGGTTGACCCGCTCGAGCATCTCGACCACGCGCTCGTGCGTCTCCTGCGCCGTGCGCGTGCGCTGGTGGATCCGCAGCGGGCGGGCGACGTGGTGCTCGATCGAGTGGAACGGGTTGAGCGAGGCGAACGGGTCCTGGAAGACCATCTGCACCTGGCGCCGGTACAGCGACCCCTGGACCGGCGTGTCGTCGTCGAGGCGGACGTCGACCGTCCCCGACGTCGGCTTCTCCATGCGCGTGAGGATCTTCGCGATCGTGGACTTGCCGGAGCCCGACTCCCCCACCAGGGCGACCGTGCGCCCGGGAACCAGGTCGAGGCTCACGTGGTCGACGGCGCGCAACCGCGACCGGCGCAGCCCCGAGCGGATCGCGTAGTCCTTGACCAGGTCGGACACGTGGACACGGGTCATGCTCGGTCCTCCTGACCGTGCTGCACGGGGGTGCCGGCGTCGGCGAAGTCGTCGACGCCGCTGCGGATGAAGCCGCCCCGCTCCCCCGACAGGCTCGGGAACGAGCCGAGGAGCTTGCGGGTGTACGGGTGGCGCGCCTCGCGGTACAGGCGCTGCGCGGTGTCGAGCTCGACGATCTCGCCCTCCAGCATGACCGCGATCCGGTCGCTGATCTCGAGCAGCAGGGGCAGGTCGTGGGTGATGAACACGACCGCGAAGTCGAGCTCGTCGCGCAGCCGCACGATCTCGCGCAGGATGTCGCGCTGCACGACGACGTCGAGCGCCGTCGTCGGCTCGTCCATGATCATGATCTGGGGCTCCAGCAGCATCGCCATCGCGATCATGACGCGCTGGCGCATCCCGCCGGACAGCTCGTGCGCGTACGACCCGAGGCGCCGCGGGTCCACGCCGACGCGGGTCAGCACCTCCTCCGACCGGCGGCGCACCTCGGCCCGCGGCGTGCCCGGCCGGTGGGCCAGCAGCGTGTCCCGCAGCTGTGCCCGAACGGTCGTCACCGGGTTGAGGGCGTTCATCGCGCCCTGGAACACCATCGACAGCTTGTCCCAGCGGAACGCGCGCAGCGCGGAGTCCTCCAGGGCGAGCACGTCGACGTCCGTGCCGTCGCGGTCGTGGAAGGTGATGCTCCCGGACGCGATCCGCGCCGGGGGCCGGTGCAGCCGGTTGACCGCGTAGGCGAGCGTCGTCTTGCCGCAGCCGGACTCGCCGGCGAGGCCGAGGATCTCCCCGCGGTGCAGCGTGAGGCTCGCGTCCTTCACCGCCGTGACCGGCTGCTCCACCTCGTAGACCACCGTGAGGTCCGAGACCGTGAGGACCGGCTCCGTCCGGCCGCCGCGGGCGGCGGTCCCTTCGTCCTTCACCAGGGTCGTCGTCATCGCGCGGACACCTCCTTCGCGCCGTCCGACTCGCGGACCGCGTCCGGCTCCTGCGGGCGCGACCGGCGGTGCGCGCGGGCCAGCTCGCGCTCGAGGCGGGCGGCCTTGCGGGCCCGCCTGCGGTGCTGGCGCAGGTTCTTGAGCTTGGGGTTGATGATCTCGTCGATCGAGAAGTTGATGAGCGACAGGCCCATGCCGAACAGGGCGATCATCAGGCCCGGCGGCACGAACCACCACCACGCCCCGAGCGAGAGGGCGAAGCCGTTCTGCGCGTAGAAGAGCATCGTGCCGAGCGTCGAGGAGTTCGACGCCCCCAGGCCGATGAACGACAGCCCGGCCTCGCCGAGGATCGCCGCGATCACCGCGAAGACGAACTGCGACGCGATCACCGGAAGGAGGTTCGGCAGGATCTCGACGACGATGACGCGCCACGGCTTCTCGCCCGAGACCTTCGACGCCGCCACGTAGTCACGGTGGCGCACGGACAGGGTCTGGGCTCTCAGCACCCGCGCCGACGCGGCCCAGCTCGTCACCGCCAGCACGATCGCGATGGTCCACAGCCCGCGGCTCTCGCGCGGCACGAAGCCGGAGATGACGATCACGAGCGGCAGCCCGGGGATGACCAGGAAGACGTTCGACAGCAGCGAGAACGCCTCGTCGGCGAAGCCGCCGCGGTAGGCCCCGTAGATGCCGAAGAACGCGGACAGGGCGGTGGCCAGCACGCCGACCAGCAGGCCGATCTGCAGCGAGCCGCGGGTCGCGTACGCCAGCTGGGCGAGCACGTCCTGGCCGGTCTGCGTGGTGCCGAGCAGGAAGTCGGCTGACGGCGGCGTCAGCCCGATGTCGCGGATCTGCCGCGGGTCGCCCACCAGGTACGGGCCGAAGATGCCGAAGAGCGTGATGACGCCGACCAGCACCAGGCCGACGGCCAGCCAGGGCGTCATCGTGGGCAGGAGCATGCGCCAGCCGGAGCGCGGCGCGCCGCCGGCGCGGTCGCGCGCCACCTCCTCGGCCTCGGCCTCGTCCACGAGGGACGGTTCGTTCGCAGGACTCAGGTTCGTCATGACGGTGCCTCCTCTCAGGACCGGGCTCGGGTGCGCGGGTCGATCAGGCCGTACAGCAGGTCGACCACGAGGTTCGCGCCGAGCACGGCGAGCGTGATGACGAGGAACAGCCCCTGCATGAGCGCGTAGTCGTTGTTGGTCACCGCCCCCAGCAGCCGGCCGCCGATGCCCGGGTAGGAGAACACCTGCTCGGTGATCACCGACCCGGAGACCACGAAGCCGAGCGAGATCGCGAAGCCGGCGACCGACGGCAGCACCGCGTTGCGCGACGCGTACGAGCGCAGCACCTTGCGGGGCGACAGACCCTTGGCCTCGGCCGTGAGCACGTAGTCCTCGGACAGGGTGGAGACCATCATGTTGCGCATCCCGAGCAACCAGCCGCCCACGGAGGCGAGCACGATGGTCAGCGCCGGCAGGGCGCCGTAGTGGATGGCGGAGAGGATGAACTCGGCGTTCCAGCCGGGGTCCAGGACGACGTCGTAGCCGCCCTGCAGCGGGAACCAGCCGAGCACGCGGGCCAGGAAGTACGCCAGGATCAGCGCCAGCCAGAAGTACGGCACCGCGGCCAGGAGGGTGGTCGCCGGGATCAGCGAGTCCAGCCAGGTGCCGGGCTTCCACCCGACGAACGCCCCGAGCGTCACGCCCAGGACCGCGGCCATCACGGTGGCGATGCCCACCAGGACCACCGTCCACGGCAGCGACTGCGCGATGACGTCCGTGACCTGCGCCGGGTAGTAGCTGACCGACACGCCCAGGTCGCCGTGGACGAGGTTGTTCAGGTAGTCGACGTACTGGTTCCACAACGGTTGGGAGTCGTCGCCCCCGAGGAGGAGCGCGTATGCCTCGCGGGTCTCGGGCGTGACCGTCCCGCCACGCTGCTGCAGCTTGGCGAGCAGGATGTCGACCGGATTGCCCGGGAGGAGCCGGGGGATCGCGAAGTTCAACGTCAGCGCGGCCCACAGCGCCACGACGTAGAAGCCCATCTTGCGCAGGAAGTAGTTCACGGCAGGGTGCTTTCCTCGGGGACGACGTCTCGGGTCATGTCAGCCGGCCGGCTGGATCTTCTTGAAGATCTCGGCGGCGTCCATCGCGGACCACACGGCCGGGAAGGCGTACAGGTCGTCCTCGGAGGGCCAACCGGTGAACTTCGCGGTGTTCCACACGCTGGTGGTGCCGCCGGTGAGGATCGGCACGTACGGCATGTCCTCAAGGATCTGCGCCTGGATCGTGTCGAAGTACGGCTGCCGTGCGGCCGCGTCGTCGAGCGGGAGCTTCGCCAGCTCGTCGAGCGCCTTGTCGACCTCGGGGTTCGAGTACCGCGAGTAGTTGTTCCCCGCGGACTTTCCGACCTTCGCCCCCGAGCCGGAGTCGAAGAAGTAGTTGTAGAGGTAGAACGGGTCGGGCGCCGGCCCCTGCCAGAGGGAGTCGATGGCGAGCTCGAACTTGCCCGACCCCTTCTTCTCCGTCCACTCGTTCCACGACGACTGCGCCGTCTGCAGGTCGATCCCGACCGCCTTCGCCTGGGAGGCCATCGTGTCCAGGGCGGTGATGTAGTCCGTCCACCCGGTCACGACCTCGACCGTCAGCGTGAGCTTCTCGCCGTCCTTCGCGTAGATGCCGTCGGAGCCCTTCGCCCAGCCCGCGTCCTCGAGCAGCTGTGCCGCCTTGTCGGGCTCCGCGGACATCGGGGCGGTCTTCTCGGTGACCGCGTCCGAGACGAACGCGTCCTGGCTGGGGGTCAGCGTGAAGACCGGGGACATCTCGTTCGCGGTCTCCATGAAGGCCAGCTTGTTGAGCTGGGTGCGGTCCATCGCGTAGTACAGCGCCTTGCGGACGGCGGGATCCGTCTGCGGTCCTTCGCAACCCATCTCGGTGCTCGAGCAGGTGGACAGCACCATCTGGTTCTGCCACTGCGTGAACGCGTCGTAGCTGGGGAAGTTCTTGTTCGTGTTCTGGATGTCGGGGATGGGTCCCGTCTGCCAGTCGACCGTGCCGGCCGCGATCGCGTCGGCGCCCGCCTGGTTGCCCGACAGCGCCAGGAAGCGGATGTTCTTCAGCTCGGGCTCGCCGCCCCAGTAGTCGGGGTTCGCCTTGTAGGTGAAGGCCTGCGGCTTGAAGTCGTCGAGCAGGTAGGCGCCGGTGCCCACGGGCTCCTCGATGACGTCCTCGACGGGGTTGATGTCCTTCCACAGGTGCTGGGGCACGATCGGCGTGTTCATCACGTCCGGCCCCTTGACGAACGCCGGCTGCTCGAACGTGAACGTCACGTGCGTGTCGTCGACGGCCTTCGCCGTCCCGTCGAAGCCGCCGCTGTTGATCGACGGGTTGTCCTTGAGGAGGGTGAAGGTGAACTCCACGTCCTTGGCGGTGAACGGCTCGCCGTCGCTCCAGGTGACACCCTCGCGCAGCGTGACGGACAGCTCCGTGCCGTCGTCGTTCCATGCCTGCTCGGTGCCCAGCAGGGGCACCGGGTCCCGTACCTCCGCCTTGTTGTAGAAGAAGAGGGGCTCGTAGATGGTCCCGAGGCCACCGATCTTCGAGGGCGAGAACGGGTTGAAGTTGATCTGGTAGTCGCCGGCCTGGCCGGTGTACGCGACGAGCGTGCTGCTCGCGCCACCTCCCGAGCCGCCCGAGCTGCCGTCCGAGCCGCCCCCGGAGCACGCCGCGAGGGCGAGACCGAGGGCCGCGACGCCGGCGAGCACCGCGCCACGCCGACGGATTCCTGTCCTGAGGAACATCTGCGGTCCTTTCTCGTGCCGGCACCAGAGCCGGCTCCAGCGGCGCCGTCGTCGGCGCTCGTGGGTATTCTTGCCATGGTTAACTTAAGCGGTCAAGTGCCGTAGGTCACTCACGCAAGGAGGCGATACATGCTGCTGGACGGCGTCGCGCAGGTCGTCTCGTCGCGCCGTCTGCTCGATCTCGTGCGGACCCGCGGGTCGATCAGCCGCGTGGAGCTGGCCCGGCTCTCCGGGCTCACCTCCCCGACCGTCACGCACGTGGTCCGGGGGCTCCTGGACCTCGGGCTGGTGCACGAGACCGGTGTCCAGCATCGCGGCAGGGGCCAGCCGCGCCGCCTGCTGAGCGTCACGGCGGACGCCGGGTACGCCGTCGGCATCCAGGTCGACCTCACCACCACGACGGCGGTGGTCGTCGACTTCGCCGGCGCGACGGTCGCGAGCGCCGGGCTGCGGGGCTCCGGGCGGCGCTCGCCCGACCGGACCGTGGGGGCGCTCGTCGACCACGTGGGCGACCTGCTCACCAGCGCCGGCGTCCCGCGCGACCGTGTGCTCGGCGTCGGCCTCGTGACCCACGGTCCGCAGGACCGGGAGCGGGGCATGCTGCTCACCGCACAGCCCACGCCGGCCTGGGAGAGGTTCCCGCTGACGGCGCGGCTGGCCGCCGGGCTGGGGCTGCCCGTCCTGCTGGAGAACGACGCGACCGCGGCGGCCGTGGGCGAACTGTGGACGCGAGACCTCGACACCGAGACGTTCGGGCTCGTCTACATGGCCTCGGGGATCGGCGGGGCCGTCGTCGTGGACGGCGTCGCCTACCGGGGGCGCGCCTCGAACGCGGTCGAGATCGGCCACGTCCCGCTCCCGGACGCGCGGTCCGCCTGCGTCTGCGGCAACCGGGGGTGCACGCAGGCGGAGGCGGGCCCGGCGGCCGTCGTCACCCAGGCCCTGGCCCACGGCGGTGTCGCCGAGCGCTGGGGCGTGCGGGGACCCGCCGAGGACGCGCTCGCCGACTTCGAGCGCGTGGCCCGTGCCGCGCGCGACGGCGACGCGGACGCCACCGACCTGCTCACCCGGTCCGCCCGCCGGGTCGGCCAGGCGGCCACCGTCCTCGTCAACCTCTTCGACGTGGACACCGTGCTGCTCGCCGGCCCGGCGTTCGCGACGGCCGGCCCCCTGTACCGCCGCGTCGTCGGCGCGGCGCTGTCCGAGCACGCCCTCAGCCGCACCCTCAGCCCGCCTCGGGTCGCGCTCTCCGGGCAGGTCGCCACCGTCGCCGCCGTCGGCGGCGCCCTCACCGTGCTGCGCGGCGCACCCGACGCGGGCCTGCCCCTGGGCCGCGCCCGACCCCGACCCTCGACCGACCTCGAACCCGACCAGCCCGCCACGATCGGAGCCCTGTGACCACCGCCCACCACGTCCTGCACCGCGACGGGACCGCCCTCGTCCTCCATCTGCCCGCGCGCGGCCTGCCCGCCGTCGTGCACTGGGGCGCGGACCTCGGTCCGCTCGACGACGCCGCCGCCGAGGCCCTCCTCCGGGCCACCAGCCGCCAGACGCCGCCCGGCACCCTCGACGCCGCCTGGCGTCTGCCGCTCCTGCCGCAGGAGTCCGACGGCTGGTCCGGCCGCCCCGGCCTGCTCGTCACGCGTGCCGGCCTCCCCGTGTACCCGCGGTGGGAGTCCTCCGTGGACCGCCCGGACGAGACGACCGCCGTCGTCACGGCCACCGACGCGGCCGGCAACCTCACCCTGCGCACCCGCGTGGAGGTCGGCCCGGGGGGACTGGTCACGCTCGACCACGAGCTCGTCAACGACGGCGCCGACCGGCTCGAGGTCGCCTGGCTCGAGGCGACCCTGACCGTGCCGAAGACGGCCGACCACCTCACCACGTTCGGCGGGCGGTGGACGCGCGAGAAGTCTCCGCTCACGACCCCGATGCCGCGCGGGACCACGGTGCGCGAGTCCCGCCGGGGTCGCGGCGGCCACGACGCCCCGTGGGTGACGATCGCCTCCGAGGGCGCGCCCCGCGCCGGGACGGGCCGGGTGTGGGCCACCCACCTGGGCTGGAGCGCCGACGTGCGCCACCGCGTCGACCGGGTCACCGAGCACGTCTCGCTGCTCGGCGCGGGAGAGCTCCTCCGGCCCGGCGAGCTCGTCCTGGCGTCCGGCGAGTCGTACCGCGCGCCGACGGCGTACTTCGCCTGGTCGGACGAGGGCCTCGACGGCGTCGCGGCACGGTTCCACACCTGGCTGCGCGCCCGCCCCCGGCACCCGCGCTCGCCCCGGCCGCTCGTGCTCAACACCTGGGAGGCGGTGTACTTCGACCACGACCCCGAGCGCCTCTTCGCGCTCGCCCGGCGGGCGGCGGAGGTGGGGGTCGAGCGCTTCGTCCTCGACGACGGCTGGTTCCCGGCGCGCCGGGACGACACCAAGGGTCTCGGCGACTGGGTGGTCGACCGCGGCGTGTGGCCCGACGGCCTCGAGCCGCTCGCCGAGCTGGTGCACGGCCTGGGGATGCAGCTCGGCCTGTGGTTCGAGCCGGAGATGGTCAACCTCGACTCGGACCTCGCGCGCCGCCATCCCGAGTGGATCCTGGCCAACCCCGCCTCCGTGCCGTCCCCCGACGGCCTGTCGTTCCGTACCCAGTACGTGCTCGACCTGGCGAACCCCGACGCGTGGGAGCACGTCCGGGGGCAGATCTCCGCGCTCGTGACAGATCTCGGCGTCGACTTCGTCAAGTGGGACCACAACCGGGACCTGGTCGAGCCGGTCCACGACGGCGCGCCCGGCACGCACGCCCAGACGCTCGCCGCGTACCGGCTCCTGGACCGGCTCCGGCAGGACCACCCCGCCCTGGAGATCGAGTCCTGCTCCTCCGGCGGGGCGCGCTCCGACCTCGGCATCCTCGCCCGCACCGACCGGGTCTGGGCCTCCGACTCCAACGACCCGGTGGAGCGGCAGGACGTCCAGCGCTGGACCGAGCTGGTGCTGCCCCCCGAGCTGGTCGGCGCGCACGTCGGGCCCTCGCCCGCGCACTCCTCCGGACGGGCCACCGACCTGTCGTACCGGATCGCCACGTCGCTGCAGGGCTCGGCCGGGTTCGAGTGGGACATCCTCGGCTGCACCCCGGAGGAGACCGCGCGGATCACCGCGTTCGCGGCGCTCTACAAGGAGCTCCGCGGCCTTCTCCACACGGGCACCGTGCGGCACCCCGACACCGCCGACCCCGCCCTCCGGGTCCGCACCGTGGTCGCCCAGGACCGGTCGGAGGCCGTCGTCACCGTCGCGACCGTCGCGTCGCCCGAGGAGGCGCTCGCGGAGCGGCTGCGGATCGACGGTCTCGACCCGGAGCGGCGGTACACGGTGCGGCTGCGGGACGAGGTCGGGGAGTCGCGCTGGGGCTGGGTCACGCCGGGCTGGCTCGGCGACGGGCCGGTCACCCTCCCCGGCCGGGTGCTCGCCGAGGTCGGGCTGCAGCTGCCGACGCTGTGGCCCGTCCAGGCGCTCGTGCTGCACCTCGCGCCGGCCTAGGCCGGCGGGCCGGTGCTTCCCCGCACCGTGAGGGTCGGGGTCGAGTCGCGGTACGCCCGCGCCTCGGCCCCGGCCATCCGCTCGAACAGCCGCCGGGCCACGTGCGCCCCGTAGCTCGTCACGTCGTGGCTGAGCGCGGTGAGCTGGGGGTAGGCCGCCTGGCACAGCGGCGAGTCGTCCCAGGCCACCAGCGAGACGTCCTCGGGCACACGGGCCCCGAGCCCGTGCGCGACCCCGAGGCCGGCGAACGCCATGACGTCGTTGTCGTAGATCACGGCCGTCACGGGGTCGTCCGCCTCCAGCAGGGAGCGGGTGGCGGCCGCGCCGGAGTCCGGCGTGAAGTCCGCCCGCGCCACCCGGGCGTCCACGTCCGCGCGCCTCGCCTCGTCCTCGAACGCCACGTCACGGATGGTCGTGTGCCCGAAGCCCTCCGTGCCGGACACGCGGCCGATCCTGCGGTGCCCCAGCCCGGCGAGATAGCGCACGCACTCGCGGAGGGCCGTGGCGTCGTCGGTGTACACGGCGGGCAGGTTCCCCGCGAACTCGGGGTCGCCCACGACGACGGCGGGCAGGGCGTCGCGCTCCGACAGCGCCGCGATCCGGGGGTCGTCCTTGCGGGGGTCGACCACGATCACGCCGTCGACGCGGCGGGCGGCGTGCCAGCGCCGGTGCGCCTGGGTCTCGGCCTCCATGTCCGGCACGACCTGCAGCAGCAGCCCGTACGAGCGCTCCGTGAGCACCTGCTCGATGCCCGCGATGAACTGCATGTAGAACGACTCGAAGCCCAGGGTCTCCGGAGCGCGGGCGAGCACCAGGCCGATCGTCTCCACCCGGGCGCCGGACAGCGCCCGGGCCGCCTGGCTCGGCACCCACCCGAGCTCCGCCGCGACCCCGAGGATCCGTGCCCTGGTCTCGTCGGAGACGCCCGGGCGGTCGTTGAGGGCGTAGGACACCGCGCCCGTGGACACACCGGCCCGTCGGGCGATGTCCGCGATCGTGATCCGAGCCATCCGCTCTCCTTCCCGAGCAGGATGGTATGCCTCGCCGGGCCGCCGCCCGTGCCGGGCCGCGCGTCGGAACGCGCCCGACATACGTCCGTGGAATCGTGGGCGCATGACGCCGTCGCCACCGCCCGTCGACCCCGAGGTGCTGACCGCCCTCGCGCAGGGCACCCTGCACGACCCGCACACCGTGCTCGGTCCGCACCTGCTGGACGACCCGGGGACGCCGGCCGACCGGGCCTGGGCGGTCGTGCGCGTGCTGCGGCCGCTGGCCGACGAGGTGACCGTCGTGACCACGGACGGCGAGCACCCGGCCGGGCACGTGGCCGCGGGGGTGTGGGAGTCGGTGGTACCGGCGGGCGTGGACGCCGGCGGCGGGCGCCACGCGCCGGACTACCGGGTCCGCACGCGGTACGACGACGACGTGCAGACCGTCGACGACCCGTACCGCTTCCTGCCCACGCTGGGCGAGGTGGACCTGCACCTGATCGCCGAGGGCCGGCACGAGGAGCTGTGGCGGGCGCTCGGCGCCAACCCCCGCCGGTTCCCGAGCGCGCTGGGCGACGTCGACGGGACGGCGTTCGCCGTCTGGGCGCCGAACGCCCGGGGCGTGCGGCTGGTGGGCGACCACAACCGCTGGACCACGGTGCACCCGATGCGCTCTCTCGGCGCGAGCGGGGTCTGGGAGCTGTTCGTGCCCGGCGTGGGCGAGGGCACCCGGTACAAGTTCGAGGTGCTGGGCGCCGACCGCGTGTGGCGGGCCAAGGCCGACCCGCTCGCCAAGGGCACCCAGGTGCCGCCCGCCACGGCGTCGGTCGTCGTCGACTCGGCGTACGAGTGGTCGGACGGCGAGTGGATGGCACGCCGCGCGGCGACCGACCCGCACTCCGGCCCGGTGAGCGTCTACGAGGTGCACCTGGGCTCGTGGCGGCCGGGTCTCGGCTACCGGGAGCTCGCGGAGGAGCTGACCTCGTACGTCGTCGAGCAGGGCTTCACCCACGTCGAGCTGCTGCCCGTGGCGGAGCACCCCTTCGGCGGGTCGTGGGGCTACCAGGTGACCGGCTACTACGCGCCGACGGCGCGGTTCGGGCACCCCGACGACTTCCGCTACCTCGTGGACCGCCTGCACCGGGCCGGCGTCGGCATCATCCTCGACTGGGTGCCCGGCCACTTCCCCCGCGACGAGTTCGCCCTCGCGCGGTTCGACGGCGGCCCGCTGTACGAGCACCCGGACCCCCGCCGCGGGGAGCAGCCCGACTGGGGCACGCTCGTCTTCGACTTCGGCCGCCGCGAGGTGCGCAACTTCCTCGTCGCCAACGCGACGTACTGGTTCGAGGAGTTCCACGCCGACGGCCTGCGCGTGGACGCCGTGGCGTCGATGCTCTACCTCGACTACTCGCGCAAGCCCGGCGAGTGGGAGCCGAACGTCCGCGGCGGGCGGGAGAACCTCGAGGCCATCGCGTTCCTGCAGGAGGCCAACGCCACCGCCTACCGCCGCTCCCCCGGCGTCATGATGATCGCCGAGGAGTCCACGGCCTTCCCCGGCGTCACCCGGCCCACGGACGCGGGCGGGCTCGGTTTCGGGCTGAAGTGGAACATGGGCTGGATGAACGACGGCCTGCGGTACGTCGCGCACGACCCGATGTACCGGCGCTACCACCACCACGAGCTGACGTTCTCGCTGGTCTACGCGTTCTCGGAGCAGTACGTGCTGCCGATCAGCCACGACGAGGTGGTGCACGGCAAGGGCTCGCTGCTGCGCCGCATGCCGGGCGACCGGTGGAAGCAGCTCGCCGGGGTGCGCGCCTTCCTCGCCTACCAGTGGACCCACCCGGGCAAGCAGCTGCTGTTCATGGGGCAGGAGTTCGCGCAGGACGCCGAGTGGGACGAGGGCTCCGGCCTCGACTGGTGGCTGCTCGAGACCCCGGGCCACGCCGGCGTGCAGCGCCTGGTGCGCGACCTCAACGCGGTCTACCGCGCCACGCCCGCCCTCTGGGAGCGGGACTTCGACGCCGCCGGCTTCGAGTGGCTCGACGCCGACGACGCCGACCACGACACGCTCTCGTGGGTGCGCCGGTCCGCCGACGGCGCCCCCGTCGTCGTGGTCGTGAACTTCGCGGGCGTCCCGCACGAGGGCTACCGGCTCGCACTGCCCGACGGCGGCGCCTGGGACGAGGTCCTCAACACGGACGCCGAGGTCTACGGCGGCTCCGGCGTCGGCAACCTCGGCCGCGTGCACGCCCAGGACGTGCCGTGGAAGGGGCGGCGGCACTCCGTCACGCTGCGGGTGCCGCCGCTCGGCGCGCTGGTGCTGCGACCCGCCGATCGGTAGAGCCGCCGGTCATGCAGAGCCGTCAGTAGAGGCTGATCGCCAGGCGCTGACGGGCCTTGACCACGCGGGGGTCGGTGGGGCCGACGATCTCGAAGTACTCGACCAGCCGCACGCGCAGCTTCTCCTTGGCGTCCGCGTCGGCACCGGGGAGCAGCTCGAGCAGCCGGGCGAAGGCGTCCTCCACCTTGCCGCCGAGCATGTCCATGTCGGCCACGCCCAGCTGCGCGTCGAGGTCGGCCGGGGCGTCGGCCGCCGCGGTCCGGGCCGTCTGGAGGTCGACACCGCGCGTGCGCTGCAGCAGGCGCACCTGCGCGAGCCCGGCCACCGCGAGGGCGTCCTTCGGGTCCTGCTTGATCGCCTTCTCGTACGCGGCGACGGCGGTGTCGAGGTCGTCGCGCTCGATCGCGTCGTACGCCTCCTGGTGCAGCGGCGGCAGCGGCTCCTCGACCGGCTCCTGGTCGGCGGCCTCGGCGGGCTCCTCGCCCTCGGCGCCCTGGGCCGGGGCGCGTCCCGTGACGCCGTTCTGCTCGGCCGCGGCCAGCACCTGGTCCAGCACGCCGCGCACCTGCTCCTCGGGCGCCGCGCCCTGGAACAGCGGGAGCGGCTGGCCCTGCAGCACCGCGACGACGGTCGGCACGCCCTGCACCTGGAAGGCCGCGGCCACCTGGGGGTACGCCTGCGCGTCGAGACGGCCGAGCAGGAACCTGCCGGCGTACTCCTCCGCGAGCCGACCCAGCAGCTCGCCGAGGTCGGCGTTGGCCTTGTCGGTGGGGATCCACAGCAGCATGACCACGGGGTACGTGGTCGAGTCCTGCACCACCTGCTGGAAGTTCGCGTCCGTGACGTCCAGCACGTAGCCGCCCGCCGACGGCGCCCCACCGGGCTCCCCCGGGGGCGGCGACTGCGGGCGGTTGAGCGCCGACAGGTCGACGGCGCCACGCGTGCTGAAGGTCGGGTCGGGCGTGGGGTTGGTCATGGGCGCCATCCTACGAGCGGAGCGTCAGTTCGAGGCCGCCGTCGCCACGTGCGAGTACCCGAGCGGCCGGATCTTCTCGTCCGAGCCCTTGGCCGGGACGTACAGCGCGACCATGTCCGTGTACTCGGTCTTCAGCACGTTGGTCTGCGCGGCGTCGCCGAGCAGCGCCTTCTGCGTCTCGGAGAGGGCGGGCACCTTGGCCTCGTCCTCGGCCTTGACCGTGGTCGTGCCGTCGAGGACGCCCATGACGAGCGCCCCGCCGTCGGCCGTGCGGACGGCACGGACCTCGTCCTTGCGCGCCTTGTACTTCTGCGTGTACTCGGTCCCGGACTCCTCGAAGCCGTCGACCTCCTTCCACGCCGCCGCGTCGGCCGCGACGGCCGCGACCAGGTCGCCGTCGGGCAGCTCGAAGCCCTTCGCGAAGGACGACTTCTTGGCCCCGAGGGTGACGAGGTCCGCGTACTGCGCGAGGGCGTCGACCGGGGACGCCGCCAGGGAGTCGTCGTCCCCCGCGACGGCGGCCGAGCCCACGGCCGAGTCGGCGAAGTACGGCATGCTCTGCCCCGGGATGAGCTGCACCCACGACCACATCTTGTAGTCGGCGCGCGCGGACCCCTGCTCGAACGCGACGAGGCGCGGCGTCTCGAGGTCCTCGGTGCTGGCCGTGATGGAGAAGCTCGTGCGCGGCCACCCCTCGGTGGTGGGGATGATCATCTGCTGGGACTCGCTCGGGATGTCCGTGACGAACTCCGCGTTGTCCCGCTTCTTCGCGACCGCGAGCTGGCTGGTGCGCACCTCGTACGCCGGGCCGGTCACGCGCGCCTTGAGATCCTTGCCCTTGAGGGCCTTGTCGGCCTTCGCGACCGTGTCCGCGACCGCGGTGAACACCTGGGTGTCCTGCTCCTCGGTCAGCACGGGCCCGCCGACGGCCTCGCCGGGCTGGGGCTGGGGCAGCTCGTCGGCGCAGCCGGCGAGCAGCGTCGTCGACACGACGAGGGCGCTCGCCACGGCCAGGCCGCGGGTGGTACGGCGGTTCATCGGTTCTCCCCGTCGTCGTCGGTCGTCGGGTCGGCGGCCTGCCCGGTGCGGGTGGCGTCGCCGAAGCCCCAGGTGGCGCGCCAGGCGGCGGCGCGCCCCGCGGGCGTGGAGGTATCGGGTCGGGGTGCGCCCTGCTCGGACGCCTGGTCGGGCTGCGCCGGGCGCACCGTGGGGATCGAGCCCGTGATGGCGCGCAGCATGCGGGTCATCCCGCCCTGCTCCGCGGCCCGCCGGGCCTCCTCCTGGGCACGCAGCTCCCGCCGCGTCATGCGCAGGGCGCCGGTGGCGGTCGTCGGCTCGGCCGGCACGGGCTCGTGCACGGACGCCTCCGCCGGCACCGGCACCGCCGGGGCGGGCAGGCTGCCGAACGGCGCGGGCGCCGCCGCGTCGACGCGGACCGGCGTCGCCTCGGGCGCCGGGTCGGCCGACGACGCCGGTGCGTCGACAGCCGCGTCGGCGGTCTCCTCGCGCTGGCGGCGTCGCGACCGGCGCAGGAGCCGGCCGGCGAGCGGCACCTCGGCCGTGCCGGAGGCCGAGTCGCGGGCGGTGCCGTCCTCCTGGGAGTCGTCCTCGCTCTCGCCGTCCGGCGCGGGCTCGACGGGCGGGACGTCGTCCACCGACGGCCCGGCGGGTGTCGCCGGCGACCAGGGGCCGGCGGCCTCGGTCGACGGGCGCACCGGGGCGAACGGCGCCCCGAGGCCACCTGCCGACGGCCCGTCGTGGAGGTCGGTGGCGGTCTCGTCGCCCGCGCCCTGCTCGGCGAGGTCGGCCTGGCGGGCGCGGGTACGCCGTCCCCCCAGCACGAGCAGCAGGGCCCCGGCGAGCACCAGCACGGCGCCCACCCCGACGCCGGGCCACAGGTAGGGCGTGCTCACGGTGCGCGGCCAGCTGAGCTCGAGGGTCGGCGCCTGCGCGCCCTTGCCGACGCCGGCGGCGAGGAGCGTCCAGCTGCCGGGGCGGTCGCTCCAGCGCAGCGTGACGCTGTTCTCGTCGGAGGCCTCGGCCACCCACATGTCCGACCCTGCCGGGTCGGGGCCGGACTCCGGCGCCTCGTTGGTCTCGGCGTCGGCGTCGGCCGGCTCGCCCGCCGCGACGGAGAGGTTCTCCCAGTCGCTCAGACCCGTCACGCGCGAGTACGGGTCGTTGCCGACCCACCCCTTGACGTCGACGTCGCGACCGACGGCGAGGGTGACCTTCTGACCCTCGGGGACGGACGCGCTCACGGTGACGTCGCCACCGACGAGCCCGAGGACACCGGGGTCGGTGACGACGAGCGTGCCGTCACCGGTCGGCTTGGCCGTGGCGACCACCGTGTCGGTGTCGCGCCAGACCGTGGCCGAGGCGACACCGAGCGCGGCGGCTGCCAGTCCGACCAGGACCAGGACACCGCCCAGAATGCGTTGCAGCACCGAGCTTTCCCTTCGACGTGGACAGTCCAGCATAGGGACGGCGCGGCGGGCTCCGTCCACGTGACCGCCCTGGCAGGGTGCGGTTCACCAACCCTTCACGACTCGCGTACGACCGACGCGCCCGGGCTCCTGCGCGTCGTCACGACCCGTGGAACACTGCCGTGGCGACGCCGTGGCGCCGCACCGACCCGGCGTGGGAGGATGTCCGACTCGTCCCGCGAGGGCCAGAATGTCCCGAGTATCGGCGCCCTGCCCCCGCCACTATCCTGGCGACGCCGGGGCACCCACCATGTACGGAGGTCTGCACGTGTCCGACGAGCGCACGCTCTTCCCGATCACCATGCGCGGTTACGACCGCCCGCAGGTGGACGGTCACATCGCCCGACTCGAGCAGGCGCTCGAGGAGGCCCGCCGGAACGTCGAGAGCACCGACGCGCGCGCCATGCAGATCTCCTCGGAGCTCGCGCTCGCGCAGCGCCAGCTGCGGGAGAACGAGAAGCCCTCGTACGCCGGGCTCGGCTCGCGCGTCGAGCGGCTCCTGCGGTCCGCGGAGGAGCAGTCCACCGAGGTCCTCACGCAGGCGAACCAGCAGGCCGCCGACATCATGGCGCGCGCCAAGCTGTCCGCGGGCCAGGTGCGCGCCCGCGCGGAGTCCGAGGCCTCCGAGCTGCTGGGCAGCGCCCGCCGCGAGGCGGAGGAGATCCGGTCCACCACGGCCGCCGAGGCGGAGGGCACCCTGCTCGCCGCCCAGCGCCGCGCCGAGGAGCTCGTGGGCTCCGCCGAGCGCGAGGCCGCCCTCATCACCAGCACCCTGTCCGCGGAGGAGAGCGAGCGGCGCGCCACCCTCGAGCGCGAGATCGGCGTCCAGCGTTCCACCGCGGAGCGCGAGACCACCGAGCTGCGGGTCGCCGCCGAGCGGGACACCGCGCAGCAGCGGGCCCAGGCCGCCGCCGAGGCCGCGGCGCAGCGCGAGGAGGCCGACCGCGAGTCGAGCGATCTCCTGGAGCGCACCCGCCGCGAGGCCGCCCGCATCGTCGCCGAGGCCAAGCACCAGGCCGCCGAGGCGTCCGACGCCGTGACGACCGAGCTCGAGCAGCTGCGCGAGCAGGCCCGTGCCGCGCTGGCCGACGCCGAGCTCGAGATCGCGCAGCGCCGCGAGCAGGTGGAGCACGAGGCCGCCGCGCGGCACGAGACCGCACGCCAGGAGACGGACCTGCTCGTCCGCGCCGCCGAGGAGCACGCGGCGGAGGCCGAGCAGCGCGTCGCCCTGGCCCTGCAGCAGGCGGAGAAGGTCCGCGCGGAGTCTGACGCGTACGTGAAGTCCCTGGTCGCGGACGCCCGCCGCACCGCGGACGGGATCGTCGCCGAGGCGCGGGAGTTCACCGAGCAGATGGTCAACGACGCGCGCGTCGAGGCGGAGAACCACCGCTCCACGGCCACCCGCCAGCTCGAGGACCTCACCCGCCGGCACGACTCGATCAACTCCTACCTCGAGGAGCTCCGCGGCCTGCTCGGCACGGAGAAGTCCGAGACCCCGGCCGGCGCGGGCCAGCCCGTCGCCCTCGTGCAGAAGGCCGTCCCGGCACCCCCGGCCCCGCAGGCGAAGACGGTCGACGAGACCGCCGACGTCGAGCCGGAGGCCGACGAGCAGGCGGACGAGCAGGCGGACGAGCAGGGCGCCGAGGCCCTCGACGCGCAGCCGGACGACGCGGCGCCCCAGGACACCGCCGACGGCGACGACACCGCCGCGAAGACCGAGACCGAGGCGACGACCGAGGCCGAGGCCGACGTCGAGGAGGAGTCTCCGGCCCCGTCCAAGGCCTGAGCGACCCCGCCCCGACGCCGCGGGCCCGCCACCGTTCGGTGGCGGGCCCGCGGCGTCTCGTCCGCCCGGCGCGTCAGCTGGTCGGGGCCGGGCGGTACTGCCAGGGCCAGCGGGGCGGGTTGGTGCGCTCGGCCACGCGCCGGTGCAGCAGCGCGATCGCGGCGGCGACGGTCGCCGGGTCCTCGACCGCGCTCATGTGGCCGGCGGCCGGGACGACGGTGAGCGCGCCGTCCCGCGCGGCGTGCACCATGTGCTCGGCCTCGACGAGCGGGGTCACCTGGTCCTCCGCCCCGACCACCACGGAGACGGGGCCGTCGAACGTGCGCAGCACGTCGGTGCGGTCCGGACGGGCCGCCATCGCGCGCTGCGCCCAGGCGACGCCCGACGGCGACTGCGCACGGATCCAGGACTCCAGCAGCGGGAAGAGGTTCCGCCGCCGCTCCACGCTCGTCGGCCCGAGCAGCGCGCCGGGCATGCTGAGCACCGGGTCGAGCGTCTGCCCCGCGGTGACGGCGTCGGCGATCCGCAGCCGGTTGGCGCGCGCGGCGTCGAGGTCGGCGGTCGACTTGGTGTCGACGAGCCCGAGCCCGACGACGAACCCCGGATGGCGCTCCGCCAGGGCGAGCGCCACGTAGCCGCCCATCGACAGACCGACCACGACCGCGTTGCCCTCGCCCTGCTCCCGCATGGTGCGGTGCACGGCGTCGGCGACGTCCTCGAGCCGCGGCGGGATGCCGCCGAGGTCGGAGTGCCCCTGACCGGGCAGGTCCACGCCGAGGGCGCGCACCCCCTCGGGCAGGGCCTGCGCCGCGGCCGCCCACATGCGGTGGTCCAGCGGGAAGCCGTGCAGCAGCAGGACCGGCGTGCCCGCCCCGTCGTGGAGCGGGTAGGTCGCCAGGAGCGCGGAGGGGGTGGTCATCGTCGACTCCTCGTCGTCAGCAGTGTCGTCAGGGATGTCGTCAGGGATGTCGTCAGGGATGTCGTCAGCGGTTCACCTCGGCGGGCCGAGCCGGCCGCTGCGGGTGGTGTGCCGTGTCATCGCGGCACCGTCTCTGCCTGCTGCGCCTCGCCGTCGTAGTGCGTGGGCAGCGGGGCGTGGCCGGGCAGCACGTGCCCGACGATCTCGTCGAGGACCCGGCGCACCGCCGGCTCCCCGACCCACAGGTGCTTCGCGCCGTCGACGCCGATCACCTCGGCCTGCGGGACGCGCGCGAACCGCCGGCGGGCCTCGTCGGGACGCAGGTAGTCGTCGTGCTCGGGCACCAGCACGACCAGCGGGCGGCCGAAGGAGGCCCAGCGGTCGAGGTCGGCGTCCGTGGCGCGGTGCAGGGGCGGCGACAGCAGGATCGCGCCCTCGACGGCCGGGTCGGTGCCGTGCTTGAGCACCAGCTCCGTGCCGAACGACCACCCGACGAGCCACGGCCGCGGCAGCTCGCGGAACTCCGCGAGCTCGATCGCGGCGGCGACGTCGTAGCGCTCCGCCTCGCCGCCGTCGAACGCGCCGTCGGACGTGCCGCGCGGCGAGGACGTGCCGCGCGTGTTGAAGCGCAGGACGGCGAGGTCCGCGAGCGCGGGGAGCCGCCAGGCCGCCTTGCGGTACACGTGCGAGTCCATGTAACCGCCGTGCGTGGGCAGGGGGTGGAACGTGAGGAGGGTCGCGACCGGGTCCCGGTCGGCCGGGAGGGCGAGCTCGCCGACGAGCGTGAGCCCGTCCGCGGTGTGCAGCTCGACGTCCTCACGGCGGGCGGGGAGCATCGTGAGGGAGCGGATCTGGTGGCCGGTGGCGTCGTCGTTCATCGCCTCCAGCGTAGTTCGGCCGGGCGTTCCAGGCCGGTCCTGCGGGGCGTTCAGCGCAGCCGGGCGCGCCGCTCCCAGCAGGAGGAGTGCCAGTGCCGGCGGTCCTCGAGGCCCGCGGCCTCTCCCCCGACCGCGTCGCGCTGCCACGCGACGACGTGCGGGGTGCCCGCCGGGATCTCCTGCCGGCACGCGGGGCACCGGTACGCCTTGTCCCCGCCGCGCAGCCGCCGCACCGTCCACTCGCCGTCCGCCGCGCTCTCCCGCCGCACGCCGCCGAGGGCACGGTCGAGGTCGAGCGGCGGGGTCTCGGCGCCCCAGGGGCGCTTGCGGGAGGGTCGGCGGGACGGCATGGCACCCATTGTCGCCCGGCGAGGGCCGGCCGGTCCGCCCGGCGGTGGTCCCGGCGGACCCTGGACGGCGCGGTCAGGTCGTGCCGTTACAGTGGCCCGGTTCGTCCCCGCCGACCGAAGGACTCCCCGTGAAGCTCCGCACGTCCGCCGCCGCTGCCGCGCTGGCGCTGGCCGCGGCCCTGACCCTGACCGCCTGCGCCGACGACTCCTCCGGTGACGGCGCCACGCCGTCCGCCTCCGCGTCGTCGTCCCCGGCCACCGAGGCTCCGGAGCCGACGAAGGAGGACGTCGCCGCGCTCGAGACCGTGAAGGTCGAGGGCAAGGCCGGTGCGGAGCCGAAGGTGACCTTCAAGACCCCGCTCGAGGTCTCGGTGCCCACGTCGCGCGTGATCGACGAGGGCGACGGCGCGGACCTCACCGAGGGCATGAAGATCACCATGGACACCGTCGCGTTCCTCGGCACCGACGGCTCCACCCAGGGCTCCACCTGGGAGCAGAAGACCCCGCAGAGCTTCATCCTCGGCGACGCGAACTACGGCGTGCTGACCGAGCCGCTGACCGGGCAGAAGGTCGGGACGCGCCTCCTCGTGGCCAACCCCGTGCAAGGCCAGGACGGCTCGACGGCGACGATGGTCAACCTCGTCGAGATCACGGACGCGACGAAGATCCCGACGCGCGCCGAGGGCACGGCCGTCGAGCCCGAGAAGGGCCTGCCGGCGGTCACGCTGGACGACTCCGGCAAGCCCTCGGTGGAGATCCCGGACGGCTACGAGGCGCCCAAGGACCTCGTCGCGCAGACCCTGATCAAGGGCGACGGCGCCAAGGTCGAGAAGGACCAGACGGTCACCGCGCAGTACACGGGCTGGACGCTCGACGGCGAGTCGTTCGACTCGTCGTGGGACCGCGGCACCCCGAGCTCGTTCTCGCTCCAGCAGGTCATCGCCGGCTGGACGGACGGCCTCGCCGGGCAGACCGTCGGCAGCCAGGTGCTGCTCGTCATCCCCGCCGACCAGGCGTACGGCGCCGAGAAGAGCGACGACAACGAGCTCGCCGGCCAGCCGCTGGTCTTCGTCGTGGACATCCTCGACGCGCAGTGACCTCCCGCCGTCGTCGTGACGTCGAGCACGTCACGACGCACGGCCGGCCGGGCGGGCCCCCGGGGGCGGGACGGGGGCCC